>PNIT01000094.1 GCA_002878135.1 Candidatus Aciduliprofundum sp. | reverse complement strand
TCCACACCTGATATTCATAATTTAATTATGATATTTTATTGTTTTTGTAAAATGATGAAAAAAATATTAACAGCCTTGAATTTATGCTGATTTCATGAAGAGGGATCTTGTTTCAATAACGGATGTGAAGGATGATCTTCTGGATATAATCAATCTGGGGATAGAGATAAAGAAGAATCCAAGGAAATACATGCATGTGCTGGAGGGTAAGAGTCTTGCCATGATATTTGAAAAGCCATCAACAAGGACTAGAACGAGCTTTGAGGTGGCCATGACACAGCTTGGAGGTCATGCACTTTACATGAGCCCCAGGGATATGCAGCTAGGAAGGGGTGAAACAATTGAGGATACTGCCAAGGTATTGAGCAGATATGTGGATGCAATAGTCTACAGGGCCTTTGACCACAGGATGGTGGTTGCACTTGCAAAAAATTCAACAGTACCTGTAATAAACGCCCTTGATGATGTTGAGCATCCAGCGCAGATCATAGCTGATCTGATGACAATCCTTGAGAAAAAGGGTAGGTTGAAGGGCCTAAAGATATCATTTATAGGTGATGGCAATAACGTGGCAAACTCACTAATGCTTGGCAGTGCAATAGTTGGTGCAGATTTCTATATTGCTTCACCTAGGGGTTATGAAATAAAGGAAGAGTACGTGAAGATTGCAAGGAGCATTGCAGGTAACAGGTCAAGGATTGTTCTAACAAATGATCCAGTGGAGGCAGCAAAGGATGCGGATGTAATATACACTGATGTCTGGGTTTCCATGGGTGAGGAGGAGGAAAGGGAAAAGAGGGAAAGGGACTTTAAGGATTACCAGGTTAACCTATCCCTTGTAAAGCATGCCAAGAAGGACTACATATTCATGCATTGCCTGCCCGCGCACAGGGGTCTTGAGGTAACAGGTGATGTTATAGACAGTCCAAACAGCGTTGTATTCGATGAGGCTGAAAACAGGCTTCACGCACAGAAGGCCCTTCTGGTGAAATTCATCTCCTAGGGTCTTCTCTTGAACATTTTTTCCAATTCCTTCAATTCTATTGAGATCATGGTGGGCCTTCCATGGGGGCAGGTGTAGGGGTTATCGCATTTCATTAGGTGGTATATTATCTCCTTCATCTCACCCTCTGTCAGTTTCATGTTCGCCTTAATGGCGCCCTTACAGGCCATGGTTGAAATAATCTCATATCTCTTTTCCTCATCAACGCGAGTACCACCTGTGGAGCGTATGTAATCTATTGCCTCCATGATTATATCCTTTATCTCATCCCTTTTGAACATTGAAGGTATTCTCCTTATGGCTATTGACCTCTGGTAGATATCCATGATAAAACCCATATCTTCCAGAATTTTAACATTCTCCCTCAGGACCTCAATATCAGGGGAGGGAAGCTCCATGATAAGTGGTGTTATGAGCTCCTGAAACCTTTTCTCCTTAATCTCATTCAGAAATTTTTCAGTCCTTACCCTTTCATGGGCGGCATGCTGATCAACGATCAAAAGTGCGGATGGTGTCTCACATAGTATGTAGGTGTTGAATAGCTGTCCAATGATCCTTATACCTCCCAGATCGGGTATGTGTTCCTCTATCCTCTTCTGCCTTATGCCTGGTTCAACATTGAAGAATGGTTTCTCCTCCTCAAGCAAGGTGTCCATCCTCTCAAGGACACCCGATTTCCCGGGCTTTTCAGATGGAATTATGTTAACGCCTGAGAGTGCTATGGAAACAGCCTCCCTGACAGCCTTCAGTACCCTTTTCTCATCTATAAATTTCACCCTGAGCTTCTGCGGGTGTATGTTGACATCAACCATATCCGGTGGGAGCTCTATCCTGAGAACAGTTATCGGGAATAGACCATGGAAAATTTTGGATCCATACCCTTCCAGGATCGCCTCCTTTACCTCATCGTATTCCACATACCTTGAATTGACGAAGATGAAAATGTGATCGGACGTTTTTCTTGTGAGTGAGGGCCTTGATGTTATACCCTTCACCTTCACTGCACCATCGTTTGCATCGAGCTGCAACATCTGCAGAGAATCACCCGGGGAATAAAGCTGGGCAAATCTATCCCTCAGGTTCCCAACAGGGGGTAGATCGTGCACGATCCTCCCCTCATTCCTGAATATGAAATGTATGTCCTCCCTCGAAAGCTCGAATATCTTCACCATGTCAAGTATCCTGAGAAATTCAGAGTTATCAGATCTGAGGGATTTTTTTCTGGCAGGTAAATTGTAAAAGAGATCCCTCACGCTAACAAGCGTTCCCTTCCTGGGCTCCCTCTTTTCCTTCTTAACTATTTTACCACCTTCCAGGTATATGTATGTGGATGGTACTTCAAGTGATTCACCTGTCCAGAGTTCCATCCTTGAAACAGAGGATATGCTGAATAGTGCCTCCCCCCTGAAACCAAGGGTGCTCAGTTTCATCAGATCATCTATGGAAGAAATCTTACTTGTTGAATGCTTCATTACGCTCAATATTGCATCCTCCTCCCCCATACCTATGCCATCATCTATTACTGTAATCTCCCTCTTTCCACCCCCCTTTATATCTATCTGTATTCTTGAAGCACCCGCATCTATTGAATTTTCTACGAGTTCCTTTACAACATTCGCAGGCCTTTCAACAACCTCTCCTGCTGCTATAAGTGATGCTGTCCTTTCATCCAGCAATCTTATCCTGTTCATGAGGAAAAGATAAGAATGCACCTAATAAATATTTCAGGGCCGGGACCGGGAGTCGAACCCGGGTCTAGGGATCCACAGTCCCCAAGGATAACCACTACCCCACCCCGGCCATACCTTAGAGAAAATTTAATCCCATTATTAATATTTTCCGAGAAAACATACAAGGATCGTATGATAAAAATTATTATTTTCATTGTCATGCACAAAGGATGCGCTGGTACAGGGATAGGAATCTTGTTGCTCTCTCTTTTGCATTCCTCCTATCCAACATAGGTTGGGGAATGGCCTGGCCATATCTACCCGTATATATATCAATGATAGGTGGTAGCATACTTTACATTACACTTCTCTCCATTATGTTCAATCTCTTTGGTAGCATCTCACAGTATCCCTGGGCGAGGATCTCCGATAGAACGGGGCATAAGAAGATATTCATCTCCCTGGGAAATGGCCTTTCTGGTATCATGTTTTACCTCATGTCACTTACCATGGTTCCCGTAATGATAGTTGAATACAGGGTATTGCAGGGCATATTCTCATCAATGGCAACACCAACAGCAAGTGCACTGATTGTTGAACTGGGGAAGGATAATATGGGCATGTACTTTGGAATATTCAATTCATTCATAGAGCTTGGTTATACCGTGGGTAGCCTCCTGGGAAGCATGATATATGTACTGAGCGGGAGCATTCCAATGATATTCACTGTGGCCATGATATTATTCATATTATCTGCATTTGTTTCACAGTTTTTAATAAGGGAGGAAGGATCAAGGATAGACAGGAGCAGGATACCATTCCCAACATTCAGGCACGAAGGTAGACCTGGCAGGTTTCCTCTGAATATAAGAGATGGGATAAATATATTGAAGGAGAACAGGGATATATTCTTTCTCTCCATTGGTGTTTTCCTGGTTATGAGCGCATCTGGAGAGGTTTATTCTGTGCTCCCTGTCTATTTCGGAATGAAATTTCAGGAATCCTGGATAGGATTCCTCTATGGTGTGGAGGCAATATCTGTGGTGGCATTCACACCCATCTTCGGTTATCTCGCGGACAGGCTGAATATAAAGTATATAACACTATTCGGTATATCGGGCTATTTCATAACATACATACTTTATTATTCATTCACAACTCCACAGGATATGATAATAGCGGAAATTTTCTCAGGAATAAAATGGTCAGCATTCATAGTTTCCATAAGCACATATGTTGGCCTTGTTTCTCCCAAGGGTAAGGAATCAAGATCGCAGGCAATGATTAACATAGCCCAGAGCATGGGATGGGTGCTGGGTCCTGCGGTTGCAGTACCTGTAGTAATTCTCTTTGGCTTCTCATTTAACATATTGTTCTCCTTTATATTTATTGGATTGGGTATGCTTGTTGTGTCATTTTTTGTAAACAATCTTAAAAGCAAAAAAATAAAAACAGAGAATGCATAAAGAAGAATATGATCGAACTTAAGGAGTACGAAAGCTATGCAATAATTAAGCTGATGAGGGAGGAAAAGGCCAATGCAATGAACCTCGATCTAATAGAGGAGATTGATGCTGCAGTATCCTCCCTGGAGAAGAAGGGAAATATAATATCGGTGATAATAACTGGAAGTGGAAGATTCTTTTCGGCGGGAGGTGACCTGGGGGAGATGCTCAAGCTGGATGAAACCCAGGGAAGAATCTTCTCCATAAAGGGACAGGAATTGATGGAAAGCATAGAAAGGTCAGAAAAGATATATATAGCTGCACTAAACGGTCCTGCCTACGGTGGTGGGATGGAACTTGCACTTGCCTGCGATATAAGGATAGCATCAAGGGATGTAAAGATGGGGCAGACAGAGATAAATGTTGGTCTAGTTACAGGATGGGGGGGTGCAGAGAGGCTCATCAGGTATGCGGGTAGGAGTGTTGCATCCTACCTTCTTCTAACAGGGAGCATCATTGACGCTGAAACTGCCCAGAGGTTGGGAATAGTTCACAGGATATCAGATAATCCACTGGAGGAATCCATAAAATTGGCGGAGGAGCTATCAAGGAAGAATCCAGAGGCCATAAGGGCTTACAAGCATATGCTCAGCATAAATTCATTCGATCTTGAGGCAATATACTTCGGCAGGATTGTTTCTTCAAAGAATGGTAAAGAGGCAATAAACGCATTCTTTGAGAAAAGGTCCCCGAGGTTCTCATGATACTCATACATGCTTGCTGTGCACCCTGCGTCTCTCCAATCCTTGATGTATTGAGCGATTACCATGTATTCTGGTACAACCCAAACATACAGCCATACAGGGAGTACAGGAGAAGGCTTGATACCCTTAAAAAACTAAGGGATGAGAGGGGTTTCAAGCTCATAATTGACAATGAATATAACCTGCAGGAATGGCTTGAAAAGGCAACAATGCTGAATAGGAAATCTGATGTTCTAAGGTGCAGGTATTGTTATGCGGATCGCCTTGATAGAACTGCAAGATATGCAAGGGACCATGGCTACGATTCCTTCACCACATCCCTGCTCTATTCACCTTACCAGAAGCATGAGATCGTTAGGGAGATAGGGAATAACATAGCCAAGAAGTATGGTATTACCTTCTATTACATGGATTTCAGGGATCTTTATCCCAGGGGTGATGAGATAGCAAAGAGGTATGGACTTTACAGGCAGGGATACTGTGGATGCATATTCAGTGAGTTTGATAGGTATGGGGTGATGAGGGATGAAGGTAAGGATTGATTCAGGGGAAATAGACATAGAAGGGATGGTAAGGGAGATAAACAATGAGAGAAATGGGGCCATAGTAACATTCCTGGGTACAGTAAGGAATGAAAACAATGGAAAGAAGGTGAAAAAGATAGTCTACGATGCATACCTGCCCATGGCTGTCTATGAGATGGAAAGGATATGTGATGAGGCATACCATAAATTTAATCTCATAGACCTATCCGTACACCACAGGATAGGTGAATTCTTTCCAGGTGATTATGTTGTTTTCATAGCTGTTTCCTCTGCCCACAGGGATGAGGCATTCCAGGCATGCAGATTCATAATAGATGGTATAAAGGAAAGTGTTCCAATATGGAAGAAGGAGTTCTATGAGGATGGTTCTGAATGGATATTACCACCATAAAGTATAAATAATGTGGAAACTTTCACATTTTTACCTGTGATTGAATTAATGAAAGAGGTGTAAAGTATATGGCAGATGCAACCTATATGAAATTCGAGGTGCCTAAGGACCTTCAGGATAAGATACTATCCGCTGTGGAGATAGCAAAGGAATCAGGAAAGGTGAAGAAGGGAACAAACGAGGTAACAAAGGCAGTTGAAAGGATGGAGGCAAAATTTGTGGTGATAGCAACAGATGTTTCCCCACCTGAGGTGGTAGCACACCTTCCATACCTTTGCGATGAGAAGAATGTTCCATATGCATATGCAGGAACAAAGGCGGATCTTGGATCAAGGATAGGTATTAAATCGGCTGCAAGTGTTGCTATAATAGAATATGGAAAGAGTGAAGAGGATTTCAAAAAGATCATAGAAGAGGTATCAAAGTTAAAGAAATAAGGTGAAGTAAAATGCCTGATGAAGCAACACCCGCAGAGGTGGTCGAGATAGTAGGAAGAACTGGAATGACGGGAGAGGTAATACAGGTAAAGGTGAAGATACTGGACGGAAATGACAAGGGAAGGATAATAATGAGGAACCTCATAGGGCCAGTCCAGGTAGGGGACATAGTAATGCTTAGGGAGACTGCAAGGGAAGCAAGGAAGCTGGTTGCAAGGTGATCCTATGCCTGTGAAGAGATACTGTTCATTCTGTGGCAGGGAAATAGAGCCCGGGACAGGCAAGATGTACGTGAAGAGGGATGGTAGTGTACTCTATTTCTGCAGCAGCAAATGCCAGAAGAATATGCTTGAGCTTGGAAGGGATCCTAAGAACGTCAGATGGACAAAGGCCTTTGAAGAGGCAAAGAAGGTAAGACTTCACATGGTGAGGCAGGTTGAGCAGAACACTGGTAATCCTCAAGCCTGATGCCATCCAGAGGGGACTGGCGGGTAAGATAATATCAAGGATTGAGGAGAAGGGACTTAAGATTGTGGCAATGAAGATGCTGCTCCTGGATAGGAAAACAGCTGAGAGATTATATGAGGTTCATAGGGGTAAGGCATTCTATGAATCACTTGTGAATTACATCACCTCTGGACCCATTGTTGCCATGCTTGTTGAGGGAAGGGAGGCAATAAATGTTGTAAGGAAACTCATGGGTAAGACAAATGGGGCGGAGGCTGACCCTGGGACAATAAGGGGTGATTTTTCCACAGGCATAGAGAAAAATCTCGTTCACGGAAGTGATTCTGAGGATTCATTCAGGAGGGAATACCCCATATTTTTTAAGGATGAGGAGATTATTTCCTATAGAAAGATAGATGAGGATTGGATCTGAACTTGTAATAATTTCGGATGTTCATTCAAATATTTTTGCTCTAGAGGCTGTTCTTTCAAAGATAGGGAGGGATAGTAAAATAATCCATGCAGGGGATGTTGTGGGTTATTACACTTTCCCAAATGAGGTTATTTCAACATTCAGGAAGAGGGAGATAATATCCATCAGGGGTAACCATGACCTGGCGCTCATATCGGGTGATTATTCTAATTTCAATGAATATGCTGTTAGGGCACTTCATTGGACATACAGAAATATAAACAGGGAATCATACATCTATATTGCCTCACTTAAGGAAACAGCCAGGGTGAACATATTCGGTAAAAGGATAGCCATATACCATGGTTCACCATGGGATTTAAATTACTATCTGATGGAGGATGAGGTGACTCCAGGAATAATACCAGAGGGTGTTGATATATTAGTACTCGGGCACACGCATATACCATACGTGAAAAAATTTGGAAATAAAATGGTAATAAATCCGGGCAGCGTCGGCCAGCCAAGGGACGGGGATCCAAGGGCATCGTTCGCTGTACTGACAAGTGATATGGATGTGAAGATTGAGAGGGTTGAATATGATATATCCCTGATGGAGAATAGTGTAAGGGAGGAGGGTCTCCCTGAATTCCTCTGGAAGAGGCTTTACTCAGGTATTTAGGCCCAGTGTTTTCTGAAGAGTAGATAGTAAAGGAGGGGATCGAAGAACAGGAAGATACCACCGAGGAGTGGTGGAAGATCTATGCTGTATGACATCAAAGCACCAGAAACGGGCGGTGAAGCGGATGAAAAACCCGTCCTTGTGAATGATGTTATGCCGGATGAAGTGGCCCTTTCTGTTTCATCCACTATACCCATTGAAAATGACTGCCTTATGGGAACAGTACCCATCTGCAATCCTGCCCTGAGAACGTAAAAAACCCAGGATAAAATAAGTGTGGGGGAGATTGCAAGTGCTATTAATGACAGTGAGGCGCCTATCCTAGACCATACGATGGCCTTGAGCTCATTCCTGTGTGATATTATCATTGGCATTACAAGCATCATAAGTGTGGTAAAGGCATTTGCTGAGGCGAATATTATACCAATTTCACCCGCGGATATGTGAAATTTCAGGTTGAACCAGAGTGAGAATATGGGCATGATCATGCCCGCACCTATGCCTGATGGTATTGTAGGCAGGGAGAGCTTTATTATATTTTTCCATGATACCTTAGGAAGTATGTTCCTGCTCCTTATCTTCCTGTCCTCTATACCGAAGGATATGATTGCGCCAGCAAGACCAAGCAATGAGGCAAGATAAAAGAGCATGTAGACATTCATATGCAAATTTTCAATCAGTGTTAACGTAAGGGATCCAAGGACATTGAGTATCATACCTATGGCGGATGCAATGCCAAGAACCCTGGAAAAATTCTTTCTGTCAGTGAATTCTGTCACGAGGGCTGTCTGTATGGCACCGAACGGCCCCCCTGACCCTATAGGACCTCCACCGCTGCCCGTGAATCCCCCCAGACCTGAGAGAAGTGATATTAAAATTGGATCCCTTGTGTAGAGGAAAAGTCCTGATGATACTGAAAATAGAATGAAGAGGATGAAAAGTACATTCCTTCTACCGTAATGGTCTGCAAGCATCGAAAGGAAAAGTGCAAGAAGTGCATTTATTATGATGGCTGTGCCTATTATGGCACCTATGGTGATGAAGCCATAACCTATGTGGTAGAGGTATAAACTGAGAATTATGTTTAGATAACCATAGCTAAAACTCAGCAATCCCCTTGATCCTATGATCCTCACCAAGTTAATGTTCATGCTCTTTCAAACAGAATTATGTAGTGGTATTCTAGATCGAGGGTTTTCAGTGGCCTGAAACCTATTTGTTGCATGTCGCTGATCACCTCCTCCTTTTTCACCCTGAAGGGTGGACCGAACAATCTTTTTTCATTGAAATCCATGATGGCTATGTATCTCCTTGACATTTTTTCCATGTTCTTTAGGAGATTTTCCCTGCATGTCCTCCTTAGGCCATGGTAAACGTTTGCCATAAAGAGTAGATCGAAGCTGCCCTGGGAATAACTGCATAAATCCGCCCTCACAGTTTTTATACCAAGGGACTGCAAATCCTGGAAGTAAGAATCATCAATATCTATTGCTGTGACAGATCTCGCCCTTTTAACAAATTCCCTTGAATAATAACCATCGCCTGCACCGAGATCCGCAACATCCATATCTCCGTTAATGCCTAGAAAATCTATTATACTACCTAAATCGTATATACGAATTCCCCTATGGAATCTTTCTCTCATTCTTATCACTTTTACATAAATTAGTTATCCATAATTAATTTATATATTTAATCCTTTCCAATTGTTTGGAGTATATCATCTATGAGCACCCTCATGGTAGACAGCTGATCCCTGTGCGAGAGGAGGAAATCCCTTCCATGCTCAGTTATGTGATAGATTTTAATATTCTTGCCATGCTCCCCCCTTCCCTCCCGGGATTCAATGCATCCCTTCCTTTCAAGTGATTTCAGTATTACGTATATCATGCCTGGTGGAAGATCATTACCAATCTTTTCTGATATCCTTCTCTGGATAGCATAACCGTGGAGTGGTGATGTGTATAGCTCTTTTAGTATGAGAATTGAGATGAGACCCTTCATCATCCTTGACCTTTCCCTCATTGTTTGATATATTTTCTTTATGTATAAATAATTTATCTATAAATGTTAAATATCATCTTCCAATCTCAATCAATATGAAGATAGCTAGGATAATTGGGAAATTTTATTGTGTATTGGATAGCAAGGTGCTAGAGATTAAATCATTTTCATTGCAGGATTTAATGAACATAGAGAGTATAAGATCAATTGAGAAATATTGCGCCGAGAACAGGGAGATGATGGTAGATATGCCAGGGATACTTGATCCTCCCGTGATTCCTCCAAAGCTCCTAGCGGTGGGTCTAAACTATGCGGATCATGCGAGAGAAACTGGGCAGAAAATGCCAGAGGCACCCGTATTTTTCCAGAAGGCATCAACATCTGTAATAGGTCATAATCATCCTATAATATATCCAAGGATTGTAAAAGAGCTGGATTACGAGGGTGAACTTGCTGTGGTAATCGGCAGGAGGGGAAAATACATAGATAGGGAGGAAGCGCTTGAATATGTGGCTGGGTTCACAATAATGAATGATGTAAGTGCCAGGGATCACCAGTTCAGATATGAGAAGCAGTGGTTCTTCGGTAAGAGCTTCGATACATTCGCACCCTTGGGTCCATGGATAGTGGACAGGTTTACAGTTGGTGATCCAAATCAGCTAACCATAAAAACCTGGGTGAACGATGATCTGAGACAGAATTCAAACACATCAAATCTAATATTCAAGGTGCAGGATCTGATTAACTTCATCTCCCAAGGAATAACACTTGAACCTGGAGATGTAATCTCCACAGGCACACCTGGAGGCGTTGGTTTTGCAAGGAAACCACCACAACTGCTCAGGGTAGGTGATGTTGTATCCATAGAGATAGAAAAGATAGGGAGGCTCACAAACAAAGTGGTGGAGGAAAAAGTAACAAAATAGAATTAACTTCCTACAAAAAACTTTGGGAATACTTTCCACGATGAAATCTCTGAGATGAGAAATGCTAGAATGAATGTGACTACTGTATAAAAAACACGATGTAAGCTCATCAGGTATATACTTGGGATCTTATATAGATCGCTGAAGCAGGAATATCCTGGGTTTTCAGCGAATATTATATCAAAATGCCGATAGAGTTAAATAATTTCAATCATTATAGAAACTATGATTTCAA
>PNIT01000136.1 GCA_002878135.1 Candidatus Aciduliprofundum sp. | reverse complement strand
TGGATGTACTTGATTATTCCAAGCCACAGAGCAACTGGGACAAAAATAAAAGATACCACCCAGCATCTAAACCAATAAAATTGCTGGAAAAACTGATCAGGGTATCAACAGTAAAAGGGGATACGGTTCTGGATCCTTTTATGGGTGCAGGATCTACTGCAATTGCCTGCATAAATTTAGGCAGAAATTTTATTGGGATAGAGAAAGATAAGAGATATTTTAATGTTGCAAGGCAATTAATAAATAAATACAGAACACAGGGTAAACTGTGGGAGGTGATTGAAAAATGACTGATATAGATATATTGAATGCTGGCGAGATAAAGATGCTTTGGGATTTATGTTTTCAATATTTTGAGAAGGGTTATAAAATAAAAGTGTATTATTATATTAAAGATGAATATCCTTTAAGAATAACAGAAAAGAACGATATTTTTATGATTGATAGAGGATTTAGGTTTTATAAAATTGATGATAATAATAAAACTTTAGATATTTATTTGAGGTGATGAAAAATGAATGAGGAAGAGATAGAGGAGGAAGAAAAAGAGGTAAAGCAGGAAACAGGGAAATACGCAGAAATTGCGCAGAAAATCATTGATGAGAAACTGCCAACGCCACCGGAGATAGCACTGCTCGTGCAGTATGCGAGAGAGATGATCAGGACGGAAAAAAGCATTGCGAAGGAGCTGGAGAGCAGGGTAAAGGATCTGCCAATATACAAGTATTATCTGAGTAAAATAACTGGTATTGGGCCAATATTCTCTGCAGGGCTTATCGCACACCTTACGCCCATTGACAGGTTCGCTACAATATCCAAGCTCTGGGCATACACGGGTCTTACAACGGAATACTACAAGTCCGAGTGCACAAGGGGCAAGGGGCATAAGTTCATTACAACGAGCCCGGTTGCTACCTGCCCCGTTAAAATGAAGAACGGGGAAGTATGCGGCGCAAGGATAAGGAAAACGGAGCATATCAAGGGTGTGCCAAAGAGGGAAAAGGGCTATGTGCTCTTCATAAATGAGAACCTGAGAACTTTGATGTACAAAATTGCGAGGAGCTTCGAATTCCAGCAGGAAAGAAAGAGCTACTACAGGAGGCTGTATGTGATCCAGAAGGAGAGATACCTCGCAAAGCTCGAGGGCAAGAACGAGAAGGGCGAGAGAGG
>PNIT01000080.1 GCA_002878135.1 Candidatus Aciduliprofundum sp. | reverse complement strand
CCATAAAGATCCACTATTCTGAATGTATTCCATTGATATCATATAATATTTTTTATATATAATAATGTTAGAAAATAAGAGTAAAGTGATGCCTGACATTTCATCACACTTCTGAGGACCTGAATCTTTATAAATATCAAAGGAAAAGCTTTGGAACATTCCTATCAACATCCACTACAAGTATCTTGGGATCCTCACCCTCCTTAAGCCATTCAAGTTCCTTCAGATCATTCCCAGCAACATTTGAATCTATGCCAAAACCACCTGCTATCTTTTCAATATTCAGCTGGAATGATAGATATGGAGCATTCTCAATCTCCGGATAATAGCTCTTTGCAAAACTTCTAAGTATATTGTATGCATTATTCCTCAATACAATAATCTTCAATGGTACCCTTAATTTCTTTATGGTCCAAAGTGTCTGTAAGGTATACATGAAGGACCCATCTCCGATGACGAGCAACACATTCTTATTAACAATTCCAATTCCTGCAGCAGCTGGTAATCCCCAGCCCAGCTGACCACTTTTAGCAGTGAAATATTTTCTTGGACCATATCCAAAGATATTTCTCAGGGTGTAGGATGCAGAAATGGATTCATCAACGATGGTATAGTTGGAAAAGTACTTCCTGGCCTGGCTTATTACATAGTTAAATCCCATGGATGAACGCTCATTCGCCACCCTAGTTGCAAATGTAAGATCCTTCGGCCTTGAATAATCACACTTCTTACTTATCATTTTTGTAATCTCCTTAAGGAATTGTTTTGGGTTCATCTGATAAAATTCACCAAGCTTGGGTGATATGTTAAGGCCAACAAAGATAAGATCCTTTCCAGGTAGTACAGGGGATGGCAGATATGGATACAATGTTATATCCCCTCCAACGAAGAGTACAAGGTCATTGTTCAATAGTGTTAGATTTATGAGGGTTGAGCCTGGAAGTAGATCTCCTGCATACCTTTTATTTGATGTATTAAAAACTGCCCTGCTTGAGAGTGGCTCCCCGTAAACAGGACATCCAAGTTTCTCTGCAAATTCTTCCGCCTCTGTAAATGCATTGAACATATCAATTTCATATCCAAAAACCACCGCAGGGTTCTTTGCAGACATTAATCTTTCGGCTATTATCTTAATTGATTCAATGTTTATAAGATCGTTTGAAAACTCGTAATCCTTTACATCCTGATAATTGGCATCACCATCCATTATGTTCATTGGTATTGAAATGAAAACTGGACCCATGGGTGGTGTCTGTGCAATGATCTTCGCCCTTTTCAAAGCAATTTGAACATCATCCGCTGTTCTCAACTCATATCTATATTTGACTGAATCCCCCAATACCATTTCCAGGTTGTAATATAGGAGTGGTTCTAAAACCATATGGCGCATATCCTGCTGTCCTGCAGTAATAATCATGGGTGTGTGGTTCATCTTTGCAGTATAAATGAATGCAAGTGAATTTGCGAGTCCTGGTAGTGTATGAAGATTAACAGCCTTAGGTTTCCCTGTGTACTGTGTTAGCCCATCGGCCATACCAACTGAAATTGAATCATGGAGTGTAAGAACATAATCCTTAACATTCCTCAGGGCAGGGAGTTCTGTAGTACCAGGATTACCAAATATGGGATAAAGGTCAAGATCCTCAAGCACCCTTGCAAATATCTCTGAACCCTTCAACTTATATCACCCTGTATAGAGGCTCCAAACCCTGAACATACCTTAAGACATTTGAAATTGTTTCTGTAAGGAATCTCTGCTGACTCTCTACTGTTACGCCAGCTATATGAGGTGAAAAAATTGCATCATCCATTTTGAATAGTTCAGAATTAAAATCTGGAGGTTCTTTCTCATAAACATCTATTCCCACCTTAATATTCTTCTTTTTCATTGCATCAATGAGTGCCCTCTCATCAACTATCTCTCCCCTTGCAGTGTTTATAAATATTGCACCATCCTTCATCAGTGAAAACTCCCTCTCACCGAACATCTTCCTTGTCTTTTCTGTTAAAGGCAGATGAATGGATATAATGTCTGAATTCCTGAGGAGATCTGGTAGATCCATGTAGGTGAGGCCGTATTTCTCTTCTTCCTCCGGTGGTAATCTCCTTATATCGTAGTAGACTATTCCAACGTTGAAGGGTAATAACCTCTTTGCAAGCTGTATCCCAATCATACCCATTCCCACAATACCGAATATCTTCCCCTCGAGGTCCCTTGATCCCGTTAACTTGGGCCATCTATGGTGTACCTTCAGCTCCTCATTCAAATTTATGAGATCCTTGAGGAAAGCTAGCACCATGGCTATAACATGTTCAGCCACGCTCTGTTTATTTGCAGTAGGTATGTTTGAGAGCATGATTCCCTTACTTTTCAGGTATTCAATGTCCACGCGATCATAACCGGTGCTGGCCACCTGAACAAACTTCAGATTTGGCATTTTGTCAATAAGATTTCTATCCACATCTGTAAAGGTTGTCACGATGAGAACCTGTGCATCTGAGTGATCAAAATCCGTGCTATTTTTTATCTCTATATCTGGCATAATCTGTGAGACAGTTCTCTTCACTTCCTCCTGAGGTATAAAATCAGGTAAAATTGCAAGCACCCTCATGAAAGAAACTAATGAAATTTATTATTTAATAATTTCTGAAATTTTCATCAGCAGTGTTGCAAAAGTTTTAAATTCATATAGAATTTTTATTCATTTAGAATGATTGAAATTCAGAATCTGAAAAAGGTTTTTGAAGGTGTGACCGCTATAGAAGATATAAGCTTAAAGATAAGCAAGGGAGAGGTATTTGTTCTCCTTGGGCCCAATGGTGCAGGTAAAACAACAACCATAAGGATACTTACCTGTATAATAAAGCCCACTGGGGGTATTGCCTACATAGATGGAATGAGCATATTTGATGAGAGTAAGAGAATAAGGAAAATAAGCGGACTTCTAACTGAAAACCCAGGATTCTATGAAAGGTTCAATGCTGTAGATAACCTGAGATTCTTCTCAAAGCTCTACGGAATGGATGAGAACATTATAGATGAGGATATAAAGGAATACCTTGAGATATTCCACCTCTGGGAGAGGAGATATGAACCCGTTGGAAACTTTTCAAAGGGGATGAAGCAAAAACTCGCACTGGTAAGGGCCCTGATACACGATCCCGAGTACATATACCTGGACGAACCTACAGCCTCCCTTGATCCTGAGACCTCAAAAATAGTGAGGGATTTTATAAGGGAACTTAAATCCAGGGGAAAGACGGTTATATTGAGCACACACAATCTAACAGAGGCAGAATACCTGGCTGATCATATAGGTGTTCTTAATACCAGAATTGTAGCAATGGGCACACCTGAAGATCTTAAGAGCAGGATCTTTGGGAAAAGGGTAGTGATTGAATTTCAGGGTGATGCGGATAAGGCGAAGGCTATAATGGAAGAATTAAGAGTTGTTTACCAGCTTGAAAGAGGAAAGGTAATAATACTTAACCCGGGCATTAAGAATTCTGTTATTGTTGGAAAAATGGTGGAAAATGGACTGGATGTTGATTATGTTTATGAGGAGAGGCATTCCCTTGAGGAGATATATCTGAGGCTGGTGAGCAACCATGGATAGAAGTCAAATAATCACCATTTACAGGAAGGATCTTAAGGAAATACTTACACTCGCCACAGTAAAATATTCATTCATATTCTTCCCACTGATATTCCTCTTCATAATGTTATTCATAATATTATTAACGCATAACGCCCTTTTAGCTAACAATCAATTAACAGATATTGCGAAATTGAGATTTTTTTCCTACATGGCCACGAATTACCTCATATTTTTTGGCATCATACCCCTTTCCCTCGCATCAACAATATCATCATACAGCATAGTGGGTGAAAAAACGCAGAGAACAATTGAACCAATACTGGCAACACCAATTGAGGATTCGGAATTTTTCATAGGGAAGATGCTCGCCCCATTTATACCCACAATGATAGCAACATACATAGTTGCAATATTCTATACTCTATTTGTTGATTATCTCTCCTTAAGTTTTGGTGGTCTTGTTTTCCCCAACCTTGTCTGGTATGTGATTATTTTAATTTTCATACCATTTTCCACAATACTCATGATACTCCTTACACTAATATTTTCCTCAAGGGCCCTTGATCCAAGATCAGCTCAACAATTCTCAGCAATAATAATTGTTCCATTGCTGGTGGTATTCATAATGAGCATGACGCAGTATGCAATAACATCATTCATGGTTGTCCTTATGAGTGTCCTAATAATAATATTTGATATAATAGTCTACAGGATAGCCCTGAGGATCTTTAACAGGGAGATAATAGTATCGAGGTGGAGATGATATGTTCCTATCAGTTTATGGACACTTCAACATGGATATAATATTGAGGGTGGAAAGGATACCTGTGGAGGGATCCATCCCTGTTGAAAATACACTGAATAGACCAGGTGGAACGGCAAGAAACATAGCCTATGCTGCTAGATTGCTTGGACTTAGTGTTGAACTTTTTTCCAGGATAGGTGATGGTTTTCCAAGGGATTTTGTAAACCAAATTAAGAACAGGGGAGTAGATACAAGAAATCTTAGGGTGGTTAAGGGATACGGTTTCACGCCTGTATGCTTCATAGTCAGCGATGGAAAGAGGCAGCTTGCCTTTATTGATCAGGGGCCAATGGGTAGGATGATGGATTATGAGAATCTCCCGAAGGGAAGATGGGTACATTTTTCAACTGGAATACCTGAAGAATATATAAAAATAAAGAGGATGGTAAATTCAAGGATCTCAATTGATCCTGGTCAGGAGATTCACTACAGGTACAATGAAAAAAATCTGGCGGAGATGCTTGAGGGTACTGATTTCTTCTTTGTGAATGAAATTGAATATGAAAGGGCCTTGGAACTTATTGATGAGGATATGATTCTTGAAAAAACAAAAAATGTAATAGTTACACTGGGTGAAAGGGGTTGCAGGATTATAAACTCCTCAGGAAAGATGGAGCTACCTTCCTACAGGGTTAAGGCAAAGGAATCTGTAGGTGCTGGTGATTCATTCAGGGCAGGATTCTATGCCGGATTAAAAAATAAGCTGGATATTAAGCAATCATGCAAGCTGGGTATGAAGGTGGCATCTATTGTTGTTTCCAGCGGTGGAATACCTGAAAAAATGCCGGATGTAAAGGAACTTATCAGATCTCTCTGAGAATGGATTCAATGAGCTCCCTGTATTCATTGAATATTTTCTCTGCTGTGGATCTATCCCTCGCCTCAGAGTATATCCTTAAAAGCGGTTCTGTGCCAGATGGTCTTATGAGTACCCATGATTCACCCTCAATTATCTTTATTCCATCTATATCAACTATCCTTTTTCCCCTGGCATAATCAAGAATTTTCTCCATCACATTGCCAATCTTATTTTTCTCCACCCTAATGGTACCCTTCATATTGTGGTATTCCGGGAGCTCCTTTATCTTCTCTTCAATTGTAGTATTTTCAATGGAAAGTATCTCTAGCATCTTTGCAAGGGCCATGGCACCATCCCTGCAGTATTGCATTTCAGGGAATATGTAGCCACCGTTATCCTCACCGCCGAAGATGGCACCTGTTTCAATCATCTTCCTTGCAACTATAGGGGCACCTACCCTTGTGTATACCACCTTAGACCCATATTTTTTTGCTATCTCCTCTATGGCAGATGAAACACTGACTGGAACAACTATGGTTCCAATTTTTCTCTTAACCTTTTCAAGTGTAAATATGGCCAATACTTTATCCCCCGGGATGAATTTTCCCTGCCCATCCAGGAAAACGACCCTGTCGGCATCTCCATCGTGTGCCACACCAAGGTCGTAATTACCCCTTACCAATCTGCTCAATCCTGAAAGATTCTCCTCCTTGGGCTCAGGAGGGTGTGATGGAAAAGTACCATCGGGCTGACAGTTCACAGTATCAAAGGCAAGACCCAACTCCCTTAGGATTCTTGGTGATGTTCCATATGATGCACCGTTGGAGCAGTCAAGGAGTATATGTATCCTTTTATTTCTAATCTCATCTGATCTTACAAGGCTAAGTATCCTCCCCACATAAACATCGTTCAAGCCCTCCGTGTTTATAACATTCCCAATGGACTTCCAGGATGATCTTTTAAAATTTTTATTCATGAATATTTGCTCAATCTCATTTTCACTACTCTCATCTATCTCCGTTCCATCCCCCGATATCACCTTTATTCCATTGTACTCAGGGGGGTTGTGGCTGGCAGTGATCATTATGCCCATGTCGGCGTACATATGTGTCAGAAGCTGCAGTGCGGGTGTTGGAAGTATTCCAGCATCCATCACCCTGTGACCCATTGAAATTAGTACACCGTGCAATATCCCCTTTATGAATGGGCCAGATACCCTAGTATCCATACCGACAAGTATCCTTGAATTTTCCTTTGCCCATGTTCCTATGGATAATGATACATCTGTGATGAACTGGGGTGTCAGGTCCTGGTTAACCACTCCCCTTATTCCATTGGTACCAAAAAGTCCCCCTTTGGAAGCCATGGTTGATTATAAAAAAATAGGGTTATATTATTTTCGATTAAATTTGTACCAAAATATTAATAAATTAAGGATAGAATTATTGTCTATGAAACTATTAACTTTGTTTATAGCATTTTTAATGCTTACCACGGCGGCAGCAATCACGGGAAGCAATTACACAGCGAATGTTCAGGGGAACTACGTTCTCACTCAGGTGAACAATGAAAACATTACCTTCTATATCAAGAATGATACTGTTACCCATACTATTAATGGAGTGCATACAACGTATATTTTTAATACCACCATGGGAAACAGGGGATCTGTTGATTCAGGTACTCAAACCATTTTGGATGACTGGTACCTGGCACCTGCACTTGCTGGGAACTTTACACTCATAAATGCAACAGCCTATTTCTGGATATATGTGAGATTCTACGGAACGGACAATAATCCAAACATATATCTGACAATATATGAGAGGAATCAGACAGGTGCTGAGGCGCAGGTGGGAACAGGTAGCATACATCCTGTGCTAGCATCCTCCATTGAATCATATACAATACCCGTACCCCTTACCAATACTGTGATACCGGCCGGTGATACTTTGCACATTCATTTTCTCCTGAGTGGTGGTGCATCAACACAGTACTGGGTATACTATGGCAACTCCACCTATGCAAGTGGAATATCTGTTAAAAGTACATCGCACCTCACTATACATGATATAATTACACTCAATTACAACGGGACACCAGTTGTAGGTTTTCTGGAGAACTGGTCAAATAAAACGATGTACATAAATGCTGTCCTAAATGATCCAATGGGTGGATATGACATAAGGAATGTTTCCATAAAGATAATCATGCCAAACAGGAGTGTTCTTTTAGATAAGCCTATGGTGAAGATATCCGGTACTCCAACATCCTTTGTTTCTGTATTCCAGTTAACACTGAATTATTCTTCCTTGCCGGAGGGAAATTACACAATCATCGTTTATGCCCTTGATAACAGTGGATACTACTATTACCAACAGAATTTTGCATTCGATGGTTTCCTGCAGGTGGGTTATTCATATTTCTGGATAGGTCTTCCTGTGAGTCTCTATATACACCTGTTTGATACCCATGGGAATCCACTCTCAAAGGCATTGATAACACTTTCTCTTAGCAATGCCACATATTCTAACGTTACAGATATACATGGCTTTACCAAGATAGAGCTATTCTCAGGAACTTACAACGTCCAGATACTGTGGAATAACACCATACTACCACCAAAGGTAAAGGTATACTATAACAAAACCTACTATACAGTGGGAAGCACAGTAAAGGTGAGTGGCAACGAGGAGGTAAATATTACGGCAGAGGTGGGAACGCTCTATTTCAGGGTATTGAGTTCAGTGGGTACACCCGTATACAATGCACTTGTTTATGTTATATACCCAAACAACCATGTAAAGATATATCAAACACAAAACAATGGCACAATTAGCCTTGGACTAACCGCGGGTGGAAATTACAGGTTAAAGGTATACTATATGGATCAGCTTGTATCAAATTCAACATACAGCATAGATTTCATTGCCTACGGCAGTACACTTGTACAGGATGTTACATCATCAATATATGAGGTGAATATGAAGGCCCTGGACTCAATGTCAATACCCGTTCAAGGTGAGCAGATCTATGTGGGGAACGCCTATGGTCAGGTCCTGAACATAACGGATTCAGCTGGATATGCCTCATTCCTCTTACCCCTGGGAGATTATCAGATAAAAGCATATTACATGGGTGTACTCGTGAATAATTCAAACATTGCAGTGAATGGAAACGGAAATTTAACAGTAAACTCAAGCATTTATTATATAAGCATGATCATAAGGGATTCAAGGGGGATAGTTGTTGATGGTGCATATATATACCTGAAGGGTAACGGCCTACTCTTCATGAACATCTCAACATCCAATTTCACTGATTTCAGGGTTCCTGAAGGAAATTATTCATTGAACGTTTACTGGGAGGGAGTACTCGTAAATTCCTCAAACATAAATGCAGAAAAAAACATTAACCTGAGCGTGAACTCAAGTATATATTACCTACACATTGATGTTGTTGGCAATGATAACAGGACAATACAGCATGGCTGGATAATAATCGAGAAGAATGGAACACTAATGGGATATTCAAACATAACAAATTATACATTCAGGCTTCCAGGTGGAAATTATCAGATAAAGGCCTACATAGATGAAATATACTACCTTACACCCGTCAACCTTGGTACAGGCACAAATTATACTCTCTCTGGTAATTCTGAAATTAAATTGATTGTGAAAGGATATCCACCTCCATTCTATTCCACATACCTATTCTGGATAATAGTTTTGGTGGCAATCCTTGCAATACTTGGCGCAGCAATTGCATTCAGGTTCAGATCCAGGGGTAGAAGAAAGGAAGGACTGAAGCCATGGGAAAAGGAGCCTAAAAATTGAAAATCTTTCCATTTTTTAATTTATTTTAATCAAAAGTGCAATGAGAAAATTTTTTTATGAGCAAATTATTACATATAACATGGAGCAATTTTTTAAGAAATTTGAGAAGAGATATGACATGGGTGAATTAAATAAGCTCAGGAAAATAGATAATGGAAAGCTCTTTGAATTCCTTGAATTCTATATGGATCTATTAAAACCTTCAAGCATATTTGTGGTATCGGATGATCCAGCAGATGCAGATTTTGTTAAGAATAGGGCCGTAGGGGATGGAGAGGAGGGTAAATTGAAAAAGGATCATCACACCTATCACTTCGACAACTATTATGATCAGGCAAGGGATAAGGAGAATACAAGGATACTGCTGGGAAAAAAGGAGGATCTTCCATTCCTGAATGTTATGGGGAGGGAAGAGGGCCTGAAGGAGATCCATGAACTCCTCAGGAATCAGATGATAGGTAGGACAATGTACATTGGATTCTTTTCCCTTGGTCCCATAGGTTCAAGTTTTTCAGAGCTTGCTGTACAATTAACAGATTCATCATATGTGATGCACAGTGAGATTATACTTTACAGGAATGCATATGGCAAGTTTGTTGAGAATAAAGATGCACAATTCCTTAAGTTTGTGCACTCACAGGGAGAGCTCGATGAAAGGAAGACAAGTAAGAATCTAAAGAACAGGAGGATATACTTTGATCTTGATGGATTGACAGGATTCGCTGTTAACACCCAGTATGCAGGGAATACAGTCGGCCTTAAGAAACCAGGATTCAGATTAACAATATCTAAGGCACTCAGGGAAGGATGGCTATCTGAGCACATGTTCCTGATGGGCGTTAATGGACCGGGTGGCAGGGTAACCTATTTCACTGGCGCATTCCCATCAATGTGTGGAAAGACATCAACTTGCACACTGCCAGGTGAAAGGCTCGTTGGCGATGACCTTGTATTCATAAAACCTGTTGGGGGAAGGGCAAGGGCAATAAATGTTGAGGCAGGTGTATTCGGTATAATAGACGGAATAAATAAAAAGGATGATCCAATAATATGGGATGTACTCCAAAGTGATTCTGAGATCATATTTTCAAATGTCCTGGTGAGCGAGGGTATCCCTTACTGGAACGGTATGGGTATCGAGATACCGGATAGGGGTATAAACCATAGCGGTGAATGGTGGAAGGGTAAGAAGGATGCTGAAGGTAAGGAGATACCACCATCGCATAAAAACGCCAGGTTTACAGTTAGATTATCTTCATTTATAAATCTGGATGCAGATGCCCTTGAGAGTAAGGAGGGTGTAGAGGTTGGTGGTATAATCTTCGGTGGCAGGGACAGTGATACCTGGCCACCTGTTGTTGAATCATTCAACTGGAGGCATGGAGTGCTAAAGGGTGCCTCCATTGAATCAGAAACAACGGCAGCTACCCTTGGGAAGGAGGGTGTAAGGACATTCAACGCCATGTCAATAATGGAATTCCTTTCTGTGGATCTTGGTAAATACCTTGAAAATTACATCAGTTTTGAGAAAAAATTGAACAGTGCACCTAAAATATTCGCTGTTAACTATTTCCTCAGGGATAAGGATGGGAGATTCCTCAATGAAAAGACGGACAAGGCCATATGGCTAAAGTGGATGGAACTGAGGGTCCACGGGGATGTAGATGCTCTCAAGACACCAATAGGATATATACCAAAGTATGAGGATCTTAAGAGACTTTTCAGGGAGATTCAGGGTAAGGACTATAAAAAAGAGGATTATGAAAAACAGTTTATGCTGAGGATACCTGAACTCCTCTCAAAGAATGAAAGAATAAGGAGGATTTATGAGGGTATAAGGACAACACCTCACGAAATCTTGGATGAGCTAAACAGGGAAAGATCAGAACTGCAGGGCCTTAGAGAAAAGGCAGGGGATTATATATCACCATTTTTCTTTTACAGTTAATATTTTATGGGCCCGACCG
>PNIT01000174.1 GCA_002878135.1 Candidatus Aciduliprofundum sp. | reverse complement strand
CTTGTATAGGAGAAAATTCTCCCTCTCCTCCTTGAATTTCTCTATGTCCATGTTCATCCTATCAACAATTTCTTCAGCATCCATGGAATGAATATTTTCCCTTACCCAGCTGTTTCCCATTACCCTGTCAAAATAACATTCATGAAAATTGAATTCCTCATAGTTTGAAATCTCCTGGAGAAGCATGATTGAAAATCTTATTGGCCTATACTTTTCCCTATTTAGAACATATATCTCAACACCATTGCATATCTCACCTGAATACTTTGAGAAAAAGGGTCTGAACTTTGTCTCTATTACCTTGTAGGATCCATCTGACCTCATGTTTAGATTTTTCATCAATTTCTCTGCATTAATCCAGGGGGCACCTATTATGCGAAATGGTCTAGTTGTCCCCCTTCCCTCAGAAACATTTGTTCCCTCAAACATAACATTTCCCTGGTAAAGGAGTGCAGTATCAGGTGATGGCATATTTGGTGAGGGCATTACCCATCTAAGGCCAGTTTCATCATACCACATCCCCCTACTCCATCCCTCCATCTTTAAAACTCTGATATTATCCATATTCCTCTTTGCATAAAGAATTGCAATCTCCCCCATGGTAAGGCCATGCCTCAGGGGTATCCTTAGCATGCCTATAAATGATGAATAACCTTCCTCAAGTAATGGCCCCTCCATATATTTTCCTGTTACAGGGTTTGGTCTATCAAGTATGAGAAATTCTCCCCCATTTTTTCCCGCCACATTGAAAAGATGGAGCATGGTTGAGGCGAATGTGTATACCCTGCTCCCCGTATCCTGGAGGTCTATGATGAATGCATCAAGATCTTCAAGGAAAATGTTTTTTAAAATATTCTCATGGCCGGATACTGTATCAAGTTCCCTCATTTTTTCATCCATATCCTTGATCTCAGATTCCATATCACCGTAGTAGAGGCTCATGAATTCCAGATCATCCTTCTTCCAGGATTTTACTGGCTCTCCAGCCTGACCCTCACCGTAGTAACCGTGTTCTGGTGTTAGTATCCTTATCTCCTTAGCTGCTTTCATTTTCAGAATTATATCAACAGTGGATTCGAGTTCCCTGTTCCTGGAGGAGTTGTTTGCAAGAATGCCGACCCTCTTTCCCATTATAAAATTCCTAATTCTATCTGTGAAATCTATGCCAATGCTTAGCATTGA
>PNIT01000097.1 GCA_002878135.1 Candidatus Aciduliprofundum sp. | reverse complement strand
TTTCACAGATAAACTAAACATTTTGAAAAAATTTTATGGTGGTATGATTGTTGATATAGTTACAACATTGTTCCCATAGCATATCTCAAACCCCCAATCATTTCCTACTGAATATGGAACATCGTTTGAGAAGTTCATGGTAAATTGGATTGAATCGCTGTAACCGAACTCTGTGTTATTTTTACAGTTGAACCTCAGGGAGGAATTGATCAGACCATAACTCGAAGGAACTGAATTAACTATCTCAGAAGGGGAATTGAATAGATTTACACTGTAATCTATGAGTACATCATAATTTCTCAGGTCAACTATCCTGAAATCTAGTGGTAATAGAACATGTCCATTGTTATATGTGTAATTATTTGTTGTTATATGCAAAGTAGCATTCTTACCCTGAATATTTGTCCAGTAGTTTACCTTGAGCCACATTCCATCAACATAGTTTGTAAGTCCTATAACATCTGTTGCTATGTATGAAAAATCAGAATAACCTACACCCAGTCCTACACCAATCCAGGAATCTATTGGAAAATATGCTGGTCTAAGCTGCACTGTATTTCCACTCATGTTTATGTTTGCATAGATAAGGTCCAGCTGTGAATATCCAAAAAGGGCAACGTTGTTAGCGTATGGAAATAGGGCAATGAATCCATCACCTGATTCTGTGGTTATCCATATGCAGGGTAAAACAAGTACCTGGGATATACCATTCCCTGTGGGATAATGAATGTGGTAATCCCCCTTCATAATTTTCATAGGGGATTCATTGAGGTAAATATTTAATCCATTCATGTCAAGATTATCAGGGGTGATTGGTTTAAAGTTAAAATATGCTATGGCAAGGGTAGTGTTCGTGCTTCCTAGCCTATTGAATATGTTGATTGTTGCATCGTATATACCTCCATTATTCTGAACATTTCCCCTTTGGAAAAACCACAACGGCTATGATTATTATGATAATTAATGCTACAATCAGATATAATATCCTCCCCATGTGGATAGGAAAGTATATCTATGAATAAAAATATTTTCATTCCTATGGCATTTTCAGCCTGCCCCAAGGATTGTTTCGATTCCTGTTCAATTATTACTGAGAATGACAAGGGTTTAAGGATAAGGGGAAATCCCATGCATCCCATTACCTCTGGATTCCTCTGCTATAAGGCTAAATTCTTTGTTGATGCAGCCTTAAGTGAGAAAAGGCTAAAGAAACCACTATTAAGGGAAGGCAAAAGGGGTAAATTCAGGGAGGTCACACTTGAATACGCCCTTGATGTTGTTGTTGAAAAGATTAAGGAAATAATAAATGACTGTGGTGGTGAGTGCATACTTCCTGTTGAATATGCAGGTAACAGGGCCCTGATCTCATATTATTTCCCCAGAAGATTCTTTAACAGGATTGGATCGTCGGTCCTTCAGCATTCTCTCTGTGATGAGGCAGGTTCCGCCGCACTCAGGACCTTGCTTGGCACATCAGTTGGGATGGATCCTGAGGATCTCAGAAAGATGAGGATGATAGTGTTCTGGGGCATTAACCCTGCCTGGACAAATGTCCATGGGTGGAGGCTTGCAAAGACTTCAAATGCAAAGATATATGTTGTGGATCCCACCAGAACAGATACTGCCAGGGGTGCGGATGTTCATATAGATCCAAGGCCAGGTACGGACATACCTCTTGTACTATCCATACTGAATGTGCTCTCCAACTATGGTATTGATGCAAAGGAGATAGGTGATATTGTCTTAAGGTATACTCCAGAATATGCATCGAAGATAACTGGTGTTGATGCATCAAGGATAAGGGATTTTGCCCTGGATTTACTGAATGAAAGGCCTTTCGCCGTGCATATTGGATACGGTTTCCAGAGAAATATTAAGGGTGGTCTTGCGGTGAAAACAATAGCCTACATGATGCATCTTCTAGGAATGGATGGCAATTTCATATATGATGCAAAGCACGGGATTGATTATGTCTATCTTGGGGGTACGGCCAGGGGAAGGATTATAAATCAGGTTAACCTTGCCAGGGAGCTTGAGAGGAACGATATAAGGATGCTTTTCGTCTATAACATGAACCCCTTGAACTCACTACCAAACCAAAATTTGCTGAGGGAAGTCATTGAAAGGAAGAATATATTTATGGTTGTTCATGACCTTTTCCTCAATGATACAGCACTGTTTGCTGATGTTGTAATACCAGCAGCCAGCTTCTTTGAATTCAATGATCTTGTTGATTCCTATTACCATGATTACATTGCCATTAACCAGAAGGTGATGGCCCCTCCAGGTGAGGCCATATCCAATCACGATCTATTTGTTCTCTTATCAAGAAAGATGGGATTCAGAGAACACTACCTGTTTGAAGGTGAGGATGAAATAATGGATAAGGTACTGAATGATCTCAATGTTAATAGGGATGAACTTTACAGGAAGGGGTTTGCAAGGATAAGGAGGGTGAGGGGCGAATTAATCTTTAACCCTGAGGGCCTCAGGGAGGAGATTGAATCCTATTCACCCATAGAGAGAGAGGGATACCTCAGGCTATTGAGCCCAACAGGCATACATGGTGTTGGGAGCCAGCATGATAATATCCATGGCTTTGATATCTTTGCCCACATGAACCCCTCTGATGCATTAAATCTGAATCTTAATGATGGTGATAGGGTGGTAATAAAAAATGAATACGGAACTGTTGAGACATTCCTTAAGATAGATCCATCGGTAAAGATTGGAACAATTATCATATACAGGGGTAGCTGGCCCTCATTGCATGGTTGGAATGTAAATTATCTCACCACAGATGATGTTCAGGAGTACTCGATGGGTGCAGCGATGAATTCAACCTTTGTGAAGGTGGAAAAGGTAAGAGATGTGTGAGATACTTTCGCACATGGTGAGGTATTTTAGGGCTTCATCCAGGTTTTCACCAGTGGCAAAGGTTCCATGACCCCTTATAACAGCCACCCTGTTCTCCTTCATTATCTCCCCCAGCTTCTCAGCTATCTCCATGGATGCCACTGCCCTCTCGGCAACGATCACAGGTATGTAATCGAGGTAGAACCTCCCCTCCTCATCCACAGGTTCTATTTTATCCACAAGCATAGACATGACTATCGCATATGGTGTATGCGCATGTATGATTGCCTTAGCATCAGTTTTAAGATATATGTTCCTGTGCGCATATACCTCAACTGATGCCTCTGAATAACCTTCCTCATCTGACAGATCCAGCTCTATGATATCATCCCTTCCAAGATATCCAAGCATTTTTCCGTGCCTTTTTATGTAAAATTTATTACCCTCCCTTGCACTTATATTACCGCTATGTGATGATTCTATCATTCCAAAATCCATCAGAATCCTCCCAGTTTTTATTATCTCATCCACAATATCCATGGTTTCACCTCAGTGCCTGAATACCCTGACACCCGTAAATACCATGGCTATGCCATGTTTCTCTGCAGCATCTATAACCTCTCCATCCCTCTTTGATCCACCGGGCTGAATTATGGCCTCAACACCCGCCTTTGCGGCCTCCTCTATGTCATCAGGGAAGGGGAAGAATGCATCGGATGCAAGAACTGACCCCCTTGATCTATCACCGGATTTCATCACCGCCACCTTTACAGCATCCACCCTGCTCATCTGCCCAGCACCAATTCCAACGGTCATACCCCCCTTTGCAAGAACTATGGCGTTGCTCTTCACATGCTTCACCACCTTCCATGCAAAAAGTAGATCCCTCATCTGCTCATCATTCGGTTTCTTCTGTGTGACATACTTTATATTCAGATCAACATTCCTCAGCCTCTGAACAAGTATTCCACCCGCGGAACTCCTTACCTCAAGATCACCCGTATCCCCTTTGAACTTCACTATCCTCAGATCCTTTTTATGACTGGAGAAGAATTCGAGAGCTTCATGTGAAAAATCTGGGGCAACTATCACCTCATAGAATATGCCCCTCAGCCTTTCTGCAAATTCAATGTCCACAGGCCTGTTTAAACCTATTATTCCACCATAGGCGCTCATGCTATCAGAATCATAAGCCTTCAGGTACGCTTCCATTGCATCCTTACCCACTGCAACACCGCAGGGATTATTGTGCTTGATTATTGCTACCGCAGGCTCCTCAAATTCTTTTACAATCTTCCATGCCGACTCCATGTCAAGTATGTTGTTGTATGAAATCTCCTTACCCCCCAGGATCTCCCAGGGGAGTCCCCCCGTTGAATAATATTTTGCTTCCTGATGTGGATTTTCACCATACCTGAGCTTCAGGGCCTCGGCGCCGGCTATTGATATATATGGTGGTATATCCTGATGGTAAAGATTCCAGAGTGTTCCCATTATGATAGAATCATACCTTGATGTATGGTAGAATGCCTTTATTGCTAGATCCCTTCTTTTTTCAATGTCTATCTCACCCTTTTCCCTCAGCTCATTCAGTACCCAGGAATAATCGGATGGATCGACCAGTATGGTTACCCTTTCAAAATTTTTGGCCGCGGCCCTGATGAGTGCCACACCACCTATGTCTATGTTCTCAATAAGCCTGGACTCAATCATCTCTGTCCTCTCAAAGGGATAGAGATTCACAACAACAATATCTATGCTCTTTATTCCAAGTTTTTCAATTTCACCCAGCTGATCCTTCCTTGCAAGTATACCACCAAATACCGCTGGATGAAGTGTTTTTACCCTTCCACCCAGGATCTCAGGAAAATTTGTTAATTCCTCTACAGGTCTAACATCTATTCCCTTTGAAATGAGGAAATTCCTTGTACCCGATGTGGCGTATATCTCTCCTCCAATATCTAGTATGTTTCTTGAAAAATCCTCTATCCCTGTTCTGTCCGAAACAGACAAGAGCACCCTCATGGATGGTAATATGTATCTTGAAATAAAAACATTTACTACCATTCATTGATTCTCAGATTGCATCTGGAAAACCTGATTTTTATAAGATGCAGGAGATTTTTAATACCGTCCTTGAATGTTTGTAGCTTCCTCTCCCCTTCCCTTATACCATAAACTATGGGTATCTCCCTGAACCTGCAGCAGTTATAGGCCCTAATCTTTATCTCCTCAGAAAAACCCATTCCATCAGAACATACCTGGAATCTTTTCAGAACATCCTTTCTGAAGATCCACATTCCACTCTGGGAATCCTTCATCCTTATGAAGAATAGTGTTAGAACAGCAAGATTAAGTATGAAATTACCTACCCTGTGGGCCTCCAGCATGACATCCCTTGGTAGGAGGGAAATCCTCTCGCAGGAGATGAAATCGTATCCCTTTAAAAGCTCCTCCACACCCCTGTTTATCTCCTCTGGAGGATATGTATTATCACCGTCCATGGTGACTATTATTTCACCCATGGCATTTTTAAAACCTGTCTTGTATGCCCTCCCATAGCCCCTCCTCTCCTCCCTTATCACCCTGGCACCCATCTCCCTTGCTATTTCAGGTGTCCTGTCCCTGCTGCTGTCCACAACTATTATCTCAAATTTATAATCAACACTTTTCTTTATCCTTTCAATTACCCTGCCTATAGACTTCTCCTCGTTCATGGTGGGTATTATTATGGACAGCATGGGACCTTCTTTCACTCTATCACCTTTGCATATGTGTAGCCTATGAATGCAAAGCCTAATCTTGCTAGACCATAAAAACTTATCTTATCCCTGGAGAACATGTTTCTGAGGGAATAATGCCTCCAGAGGTTCCCATGTTTCCTTGTGAGCTGCTTCCTTCCATAGCCGTTCCAGAAAGCCTGTTTCAGGAATGAAATAAAATCCTCCCTGGTCCTGTGGTAAACAACTGCATTTTCATTGTAATGGAATTTTGCACCTGACGCAAGAGCACGCATATTCAGATCTATGTCCTCGGCCGTTATGAAGGATTCATCAAAGCCTCCAAGTTTCATGAAAAGATCCTTCCTGTAGGCAAGGTTGCAGGATGGAAATGTTGCATCAAAGCCATAATATATGAGCTCAACCCTATCAAGGGCTGCAAACTTCTCATTCCCTATCTGCAGTGTTTTTCCTGCCACAACATCGTAACCCTCATCTATTGATCTTCTCATCTCCTGAAGCCATCTATCTGATACTATTATATCACCATCAGTGAATACAACATAATCGTACTTCGAATTTTCTACCCCAATGTTCCTGCCACCTCCCCTGCTGGATCTCCTTACTATCAGCTTAAGATCCATTCTCTCCATGTATCCTTTTATAACATCCACAGTTCTGTCTGTGCTCTCTGCATCCACTATTACCACCTCAAATGGCCTCTCCTGCACTGAAAGTGATTCCAACAATTCACCTATGTGCTTTTCCTCATTCCTCACCGTTATTACCACGCTCAATGGTCTCTTCATGCTTTTCCTCCACTATCTTTCCTGGACCTGGTGGAAGTATTGAAACAACATCATCCAGATCCCAGGAAAACTTTTCAGATATTAATTTTGCAAGCTCCTCCTTCCTTGTCTCTCCAGGAATTATTACCATGTAATGATCTGTCCTTGATCTCAATGCGTCAACAGGTGCAGCCATAAGTAGATCCTGATTCTCGTACCTTATCTTACCTATGGCTATCTCCAGTTTCAGATTTCTCATATAATTCCTTTTTCCCCTTATTACCCATGCGCCCCTTGGTACGTATTCTCCACTCTCAGCCATCTTTGATACCTGCGAATATGTTACCCAGTAGGCATCACCGGCCATATAACCTGCATTCCATGCCTTTGAGTAGCAAAGACCGAATATTCCAGCCTCAACAAGTGTTTTTTCTGTTATGCCAGTATTCTTAACAACAACACTGGGGGCACCGTGTATGTCCGCATGTACATAATAATCCTTTTCACCCAGGTATTTCTTTACCACCTCCTCATTGGTCTTTGCATCCCTGCCAGCAAGTACAAGGGATCCTTCAGATGATATGAACCACCTGTACCTCTCAAACCAGAATCTCCTCCTCTCAGTTTTCTTTTCCTTTTTAACATTACCCTTCTTTATTTTCCCAATTACCTTCATTATGCCATCCATCTTTTCCTCGAGCTTCTTAGCCTCGGAGTAGTATTTCTGGGCCATCTCACTTGGCTTCCTTGTAATATCAAGCTCCACCTCTGGTGAATCTTCAGATATTTTTACCCTTGCAATCTTACCATCCAATGAGATAATATTCTCAGGATTCTCCTTCCTCCTCAACCTTTCAACAATATTGTTATATGCCTCTAAATTCATCAGTATCTCATCACCCAGTTTCCTGTATTTTTCAGCCATCACCCTGTATTCCTCATACTTTTTCCTCTGCTCCCTTTCAATCCTCTCCTCCTCACCCTCCTCCCTTCTCTCCGATATGAATTTAACGATGGCATCATTTATGTTATCAAATCTCTCGCAACCATCTCCTTCAATGCACATGATCCTTCCATCGCACAGGAATCCACTTCCATCTATCCTTGAAAAAAAGTTCTTTATGGATTGAAATATGTGCCTTTTCTCCTCAGGAACAAGATCATCTGCCTTCTTTTCCTTATTCACCCCTGATTCAGCGCATATGATCTCGGAGTAGTGGCTCAGGTTGAACCTTGTTGCAAGTACACTCACTACTGGATAGTTCCCACTGAGCAGATTTGAAAAATCCTCAAATTTTATATCCAGTGGGTGGGAAGGGGGTGGTGGTGTGATGTATTCCTCACCCTTCTTTATTGCCCTACCCCTCCATTCCCTGTACTCAAGGGCAAATACTATAGTTCCATTCTCTAAAATTATTATGTTACCCTTACCAAACATCTCGAATATTATGCTTTTTCCAGAGAATAGGTCTATCCTTATTATCCTGTCAAAGTTGGGCTGGTATATTGATTCCACCTTCAGGTTCTCGAGCTTATCCATGAGGAATTTTGATTGACCCTTCACCTCAAGATCCCTTTTTTCTCCGAAGTATATAAAACCTGGAGGTACAAGGTAAAGATCCCTGTTACCGTGCTCCTTGCTGTGCAACCTTACAATGAGGGATTCCTCAAGAACAACCTTCTTTATGAATGATCCAAGTATATATTTTGAATTTGCTAAAAGCCAGGCATATATGTCTGGTGATGTCAATGATTCCTTCATAGACCGAGCTCAGCCACCTTTTCTGGCAGGTAAACGTCAGTAACATAATTCAGACCATATTTTGCAAGTGCCTGTTGCTCAGCCTTCTTACCAAGCCTAAGCATGAGCTCTATCTCATTCTTCCAGAACTGTGTGTTGAACCTGGGGTCGGTAAGCTCAGCATTCAGGGCAGCGATGTCCCTGTCATTCAATTTATCTGTTGGTAGATCATAGTTCACAATGTCACTTGCAGTTATACCAATGAATTCCGCCGTTGGTGTTGCAAGGTACTCCGATAGATGCGCCGTCTTTATGGCACCGTATGCAACACTTGCATATATCCTGAAGGACCATGGATCACCATCTGTGAAAACTAGAACGGGTAGGCCAAGTTCCTCGTTCAGCCTCTTCAAAAGCCTTCTTGTGCTTCTAGCTGGCTGGCCCTTGAGATGAACAAGTATTGCCCTGGCCTTCTCATCATAACCATTCTCAACAAGCCTGTCGAACATACCACCTGTCTCTATGGCGAGGACAAAATCTGCATCATAACTCACTATCTTTAGCTTCTCACTCTCAACATTGTAGGGTATTGCATAACCAGCATCACCAACGTCATCCCTACAGTTTATCCTCTTTGGATTTCCCTTCCTGTTTATCTCCTCAAATGTTATGTTACCTATTACTGTGGCACCATCCTCCTCAGGCCTCAGCTTGAAATCCTCCCTGAGGAATTTTGTAACAATCTCAAGATCCTCAGCAAGCCTGTTTGACTCGTCCTGGGTATGGAACTTGGCAAGATCCCACCCCTCAGATATGTAATATAGCTCCCTCAGTGTTGATGACTTGTTCTGTTCTATCATCTCCTTTATAAAATCCATCATATACATTGTCCTCAGCAAGGTATAGGCCCCATCTATCTTCTTGGCGGATCTTGTTATCTTTGCATTACCGTATTTCCATACACCTTTTGTTATATCAAGCTCAATGTTGTATTTTGTCCTTGCTGGAAGATCCATGGATGGTATCTCCCCCTTCTCAAGATCAGAATGTATATCCTCAACAATTCTCTTCAGCGCCTCTAGGGCAAGCTCATATCTACTCTTCTCCATTCTCTTCTTCCTCCTCTTCCTCTATTATTGATCTTAATGCCTCAAGGTTCCAGTCACCTGGAAGTGGCTCCGCTCCAACAACATGGACTGGATCAGTGCCTTCGATGTAAAAAACTGTTTCACCATAATCACCCTTAAGATCCTTTACATTGAATGTGAATGTTATCTTCTCCATCGGCTTCATGGATTCAATATTCCATCTTATGTAGTCCTTGTTTTCATCGTATTCACCGTAGGGTATTATATTTCCATCCAGCTTGCCATCCGGTAGATCAGCATAGAGCCTGAAGCTCTTCTCCTCAGGTGTAAAATTGGATACATTAACGTTTATCCTTGCGCTTTTACCCTCCTGTGAAACATTCTCCTCAATCCAAAGTACATTCATTATCTTTGTTATCACAGGATCAAGGGGTGGAATTTCCTTGTTAAGTATCCTGGAACTCTTTTCAGCAATTTTCGGCAGTATCTTCTGAACAAGGAAGAATTTCTCTGTAAGCTTCGCCTTTACCTCTTTCTTTATTAGGAATGCCTTGATCTGTCTTGCTGATTCCTTGAGGGCAAGGTCAAGTTCGTCCATTATCTCAGGTATCTCAGCCACTGCCTCCTTTGCCTCAGATGTGTATGGTATCCTTGTTGATCCCAGATGTATGAGGACTATCATAGGTCCTACAGGAAGACCCTGCCCTCCCCTCTGCTCAAGACCATACTTACGCCAGTCAATATTCTCAACAGCCTTTGTTAGGGCACATGAACCCGCCTGGTATAGTAGGGGGACCCTGTTGGCAAACCTTAACACCTTCACCTGTTCATCATGGGGTATTGATCCACCATAAACAAGACCCACCTCAACAACAAATGGATTTCCAGAGTAAACGGAGGGCTTCCTTGTTACAGGTATTGAATAGAATGATGGCTTTAGGTTACCAAGCACATTCTTGAGACCCTTTTTTATGAGTGTCTCACCTATGGGTGAGAGGGATTCAAATGTTGGTGGTAATATCTTTACCTTCCTGAATGATTCCTGAATCCTTTTCAGCTCATCAAGTGAGAGTGAGTGTGGATCTCTTTCGCATTCTATACCCGATATCCTGCATATCTCCTGTGCAAGATGATCGCTTATCCTGCTGAATTCCCCGGTGAGGAATGTTTTCAACTTCTTTGCACTTGTCCTTGAGACCATCTGCATTAGCTCACCAATCTCAACACCAAGTGGATGAGGTTTTGTCTCCTTGGGGGGTTCTATTGGATTGTTCCATGCACGCTCGAACCTCACCTTCAACCCCTCAGGATCTGAGAACACTATTGTTGCATGGGGGTTGACTATTGCAGTATTCTGGAGATATTCAAGAACGCTCTGTTTCCCCCTGGTATATTTGCCCTTCAGGTTCACCTGTATCTTAACACCACTTTTTTTATCCGAAATAAGGGGCTCCTCCCTTAGAACATTCGCCCTGTTTTTTAATGTGTCTATCATTATCTCAAAATAGTATGCAACATCATCAGAGGATATCTTTGAGACTATCCTTGCAGGTTTACCTGTGGTTAGCTGTGAATATAGAACAACTGCTGATATGCCTATTCCCTGCTGACCCCTGGTCTGCTTCACTGAATGAAATCTTGAACCATAGAGAAATTGGCCAAAAACCTTTGGTACCTCCCTCCTTACAATACCCGGGCCATTGTCCTCAACTGTGAGCTGATATTCATCCCTATCCACCTTTGTAATATCAACATGGATCTCAGGGAGGATCCTCGCCTCCTCACAGGCATCCAATGAATTGTCCACAGCCTCCTTCACCGCCATAACAAGTGATTTCTGTGGTGAATCAAAACCGAGTATCTGCTTATTCTTCTCAAAAAACTCGGCGACTGATATCTCCTTCTGCTTTTTGGCAAGCTCTTCCGCTATGTCCATTATTTTAATAAAAAATTATTCAATATATAACTTTAACTATATTCACAGTATCTCCGAATGATAAAAATTCATGATTTGTTATAAAAATATTTAGGTAATTTGAACATTG
>PNIT01000130.1 GCA_002878135.1 Candidatus Aciduliprofundum sp. | reverse complement strand
GAATTGCGGTTTCGAATTGAATGCGGATCTGAATGCCTCAAGGAACATCGAGGTACTCGGTAGATCCGAGTACTTCAGGCTGCTGTCAGCCAGCCGATCGTTGCGGTTCAATGAAACTCCGCTCACGGGTGGAGCAGGAGACCAGCAACAAGCTCCGAAGCTTTAGCTTAGGAGTAGCTGACTTGCTGGATACATATTCCAATATTTTGTTTGCTTAATATCCATACTTCTGATATGGTTTCCAAACATCATCTATATTGTGATAGATAAAAAGATGACCTATGGGATTTTTGAATCTGAATCAGTATCCCCGAATAAAGATAAATTTTATTAACAATTTAATTATTTAATTGTTTGAAAAAGAAGAAGGGAATAGCGCTCCCGACATAAAGTTCACGCTATACTTAATGCCGGAATCCCTACTTCTTTTCCTCGTTATTCACCATTGTTGTACACGCATCGCTCATTTCTATGACAAATCTTTTAAAACTCACCTCTTTTGAATAATATAGATACCATATGGCCTCTAAAAGTTGCTCATATGCAAAAAGAAAATACCTTACATTTATGTTCAGGGATTTGCTCTTTATTGTTGCTTCATCCTGTACCCTGAACATATTCTCTATCCTCCACCTTATCTTGTATTTGCCTATTATTTCATCAAGATTCACCTCCTTTAAGTTTGTTGCAAATGCCCAGTCATAGTATTCCTCTGTCCTGTGGTCGAATATCCTTTTAAGAAATGCTATGTATGCCGTGATCCTTTTTCCATCTCTATACATTGAAAATTCATGCAATTTGATTTTCTTCTCACCCATCTCCATTGATTCAAGTTCCCTTTTTATCCCTGAATCTTTCCTTACAAATATCAGGTAATTAGAGATGCTGTTCAATGACATTATTATTTCCTTCGAATAGAACCATCTGTCCAATAGAAGAAGATCTATGTTCTTAAAATAACCCTTAAGGATGTTCATTATTGATATAATCTCACCTGCTGTTGTATCCAGAATGTGGTATCCCAAAATAATTTCCTATATATAGGGGGATATCATTTACATCCTGGTAATTCGATTCATTCAATGGTCAAACTCACGCAGAAGAAAATTAACTGGATAATCAAACAGAAGGAGAATAGAATGAGTTCCTCAGAAATTGCAAGGATCATGAGCATCACACCAAGATATGTGAACATGGTCTACAGAA
>PNIT01000073.1 GCA_002878135.1 Candidatus Aciduliprofundum sp. | reverse complement strand
TAACAGCTTTAGCGGTAATACCATAATATATATCAATGATGATATTTTTTAATTTGACACCTTCCCACTCTTTTGGTATTCTTCCTATCTCCGTATCCTTAAACTCTGTTTCTCTGTGAAACTCTATTTTTTCATTCAATGATCTTCTTAATTCCTGAGACATAGTTCTCAATCTCCTTTAAAATCTCTTGCCTCTGTCTTTCCAATTCCTTCAATTCTTCAAATTCCTCAACAATGTGAATTTCCTCTTCATCATTTATTTTCATAACATACAGGCTTAAGTTAAGATTAAAATCGTTCTTTTCCACATCCTGAATATCAACAACTTTAGCAAAGTTCGGCTCATCCTTAAATTCCCTGTACAATTGAACTATCCTTTCAATGTTTTCATCTGAAAGCTTGTTCAGCTTTCTTACCTCAGGGTGTTTTACATGCAGAGACGTCGCATCAATGAACAATATTTTTCCCTTTCTACTTTTGTCCTTGTTTTTGTTAAATATAATTATGATGCCGCTTGCCCCAGTATTATAGAATAATTTCTCAGGCAGAAGTATCACCGATTCAATCAGGTCAGCTCTTACTATTCTTTCCCTTATATTCCTTTCTTTTCCTCCTCTGAAAAGGGCTCCCTGATCCAATATTATACCAACCTTCTTTTCAGCAAAATAAAGCATGAGCTGGACCCAAGCCCAGTCTGCACTGCTGCTTGGCGTATATCCCGCAGGCACGATGCTATTGTATATTTGTTTAACATTCTCCCTCTTTAGATTATCTTCATTATAATCCAAGTTCCATGGAGGATTAGCTATTACATAATCAGCTTTGTCGAACTGGGGATTGCTCAGGCTGTCCCCATTATATATAATGAAGTCTTCTATTCCTCTCAAAATCATGTTGATCTTTGCTATGGCTACCATTGCATCATTTCTCTCCTGCCCAATGAGATAAAGATCAGGCTCTTCTCCCTTTTTCTTAATGCGGTTGTATACCTCTATTAACATACCACCAGACCCACATGCGGGATCTAGAACCCTGCTACCGTTTTCTATATCCAAGAGGTCAACGACAAGTTTTATTACTTCGTGTGGGGTGTATACCTCGCCTTCTTTTGCCTTAGTTGGCGCAAAATATGAGAGGATCCATTGGTATCCCTCTCCAAGCGCATCGTATTCCAGATCAGCAAAATCATATGAATTAAATAGCTGTACAAGCCCATAGA
>PNIT01000158.1 GCA_002878135.1 Candidatus Aciduliprofundum sp. | reverse complement strand
GTCAAGGATATAGTTGATATTTTAATTAATAAGGATTTTATAAAAATAAAAGAGGTGAATAAAAAATGAAATATGATAATAGTTATATAATTTTGAAACCATCTTTATGGTCGAGAAGGTGGTTAAAGTTGAATGTAGAGGAAATGAGCGAGATAGGATTACCTTTAAGTTTTGAATACACTGTTAAGGGCAGGAAATATCTGATAAGAATATTTATTGAGAAGGAAAAGGTGATTGAAAAATGAATAAAAATAAAAGATTTTTTATTAAATTTTCTTTCCCTGTTAGATTAATTCTTGGTATTTCTATTATTTTATTATCAATTTCTTGTTTTTGGATTAAAATGACAACATATTTTTTCTGGTATGAATTAATATTTAATATACTTTTTTGGACATCTATTGTGTTAATCATTTACCATAAGGCTTATTGTTCTTTAGATTGTTTTTCAGGTCAAGAAGGTGATTGAAAAATGAATGAAGAAGAGGAAATGGAAGAGGAAGAAAAAGAGGTAAAGCAGGAAACAGGGCAATACGCAGAAATTGCGCAGAAGATAATTGATGAGAAACTGCCAACGCCACCAGAGATAGCATTGCTCGTGCAGTATACGAGAGAGATGATGAGAACGGAGAAAAACATTGCGAAGGAGCTAGAGAGCAGGGTAAAGGATCTGCCAATATACAAGTATTACCTAAAAAAGATAACGGGCATAGGGCCAATATTCTCTGCTGGACTTATTGCACATCTTACGCCCATTGACAAGTTTGCTACAGTATCCAAGTTGTGGGCATACACGGGTTTGACAACGGAATACTATAAGTCCGAGTGCGCAAGGGGCAAGGGTCATAAGTTCATTACAACGAGCCCAGTTGCTACCTGCCCTGTTAGAATGAAGAACGGGGAAGTATGCGGCGCAAGGATAAGGAAAACAGAGCATATCAAGGGTGTGCCAAAGAGGGAAAAGGGCTATGTGCTCTTCATAAATGAGAACCTGAGAACTTTGATGTATAAGATAGCGAGGAGCTTCGAATTCCAGCAGGAAAAAAGAAGCTATTACAGGAGATTATATGTAATTCAGAAGGAGAGATACCTTGCAAAGCTCGAAGGCAAGAACGAGAAAGGCGAAAGGGGACACGCAAGGAATATGGCATTCAGGTATATTGAAAAGAGGTTTCTGGCAAACCTGTGGATCGTGTGGAGAACATTCGAGGGGCTTGAGGTAACTG
>PNIT01000089.1 GCA_002878135.1 Candidatus Aciduliprofundum sp. | reverse complement strand
ACCTGGGATGGCGTTATATTAAATGAAATATATAATTTTATCAGTGATGAAAATACAACCGCCTATCCAAAAGGTAAAGGTCTGTTCTTTACGAAAGAATATAAAGGAAAAGATGGAGATTCAGAAGAAATTCCACTAAACCTCTCCTATCTTTCGAAAAGACTAACCACAGGGGCGAGTGAGATCAAACGCAGTCTTGCACAATTCAAAATTTCAATAATAGAAAGAGCATACATCAGCGGGAAAAGATACAGAGGCATCCTCCAGTTCCAGTATCCTGAGGATACTGATAGAATTATGCTACGGTATGTTCCAGAATATGAGAATGGCACCTTGTCCAGAATTGCAAATGACATCACAATGAAACAGACTACCCTTAACCTTAGTGACGGGACACATGGTCCAGATAGGACAGCAGATAATACATCGCATAAAGAAGATATAGGTAATGATATTAGTAATAATATAATTAAAAATAATACGTCAGATACTAATATATCTAAATATAATAAAATAATAGATAATAATAGTATGGACATATATACAAGTGTCCCATGCGTCCTATCTGTCCCGTCAGATAAGGAAGAATTTTATATAGAAATATTAAATAATATAAAAGATATATTAAAATTAAATGCACCTGAGACCGAATTTCACGTCGAACGAGAGTATCTAAATGTAAAGAACTACATCAGATACACTTACCAGCTCGATGAACAGAAAGCAATAGATGTTCTAAATTACTGGCAGGAAAATAATTTGATTTACATTAATGGTAACCAGATAATATTAAGGAGGGTACACAAATGAACAATAAATGGTTTGTTGAAGACATAATGCTTGAACGGAACCAGGGTGTAATTCTTTTGACAAACAAAGGCAAGACCAGGGCAAGGTTAGTATGGCTTTACGGCCAGCCCATCATTGGAAGAAGGTCGAAAAGGAGGGACTAAAATGATCCCTGAAAATTGCCCTTACTTTGGAAAATGCAATGCGCCGATATGCCCAATGGATCCTGACAAAGAGAGAGCGGTATGGTATCCTGATGAGGAGATATGCAGGAACAGGGAGTTCGGGAACCTGGATCTCATAATCAGTCAAAAGAAAATAGCCAGGCTGAACAGAAGGCATGAGGTTCAAGGAATATTCACTTACAATATGCTTAACCGATCCTTAATTGTGAAAAAGGGAATATCAGGCCTGAGTGAAGACCAAGATCTTGATGA
>PNIT01000100.1 GCA_002878135.1 Candidatus Aciduliprofundum sp. | reverse complement strand
AAGATTTTGGATTAGGTCTTCTTTGACATAAAGATAAGCAACACCTGGTACACCTAGGAGCCACTTCAAAGTCCCCGAAGATAGGAAATCTATTTCATCTCTCCTGACATCCACAGGAGTGGTTCCAAGAGATTGATAGACATCAACGTAGAGAAGTGAGCCAGAATTATGCACAATTTTTGATATTTCTCTAATATTCTGTTTGAATCCATTCATTGAAGCTACATGTATTGCCGACACCATTTTTGTCTTATCCGAGATATTCTTTTCATACTGCTCCAATTCAATTTTATGATTCTTGTTCTTTATGGTTCTGGTTCTCGCACCAAGGCGTTCTTGTGCAAGGAATATGAAATTAGTCGTAGGATACTCCATATCACTGACTAATATCTCGTTTCTGTCCTCATACTTCATTCCGCTAAGCAATGCTGTCAGAGCCGATGAAACTGAATAGTGTATGGCAACTTCGTTCTTTTTTGCCCCAATCAGACTCGCAAATAAACCCTTAGAATATTCAATTTGCTCAACCAAAAGATCCCATGGATTACCAAATTCATAGAGATCGTTCCTGTATTTTTCCATTGATCTTTCGATACCGTCCCATAGTGGAGAGTGTGAACAGGCTGCAAGATAAACATGATTTTCAAGAACAGGGAAGTATTTCCTGTAAGACTCCATTTATGAATCCACTCCTTTATTCACTTTCTTATTGCCACGCTTGTGATAAGCCAGATAGAGTAACGTAAAGACAAATAGTGCGACTATCCCTGAGGGTATTGTGATCTCAATTCCAGGCGTGAACCATGTTGATATTAGTATGCCGGTAAGAAGAACAGCACCTATAATGCTGAAATAGATGGAACCCTTTATTGGATACTTTATCTTCAAATTTTCTTTCTTGTATTTTCTCCTAAATGAGATATGAGATAGGAGGATCATTATCCATACGAAAATACCACCAAATATTGCAATGCCGAAGATATCAAGATAAGCGCTCGTCGAGCCTAGAAAATAATCAAGGACTATCGAAAATGCTATTCCTATTGCTGAAATGGTAAGGGCTGTGAATGGAACATGGAATTTGTTCAATTTTCCGAACATTTTAGGTGCCAAATTTCCCCTTGAAAGAGAGAAGAGCATCCTGGATGTTAGATATATATCGGTATTTGAACTTGAAAGAGCTGCCGTGAGGACTACAAAATTCATGATGGATGCAGCTAGCGGAATTCCT
>PNIT01000057.1 GCA_002878135.1 Candidatus Aciduliprofundum sp. | reverse complement strand
TCCATACATATACACCATGTAATAACATGGCATGCAAGTATTTTAAATTAATGTACAATTTAAATATAGAATTAAAATTAAGTTCATCATGGATCAGCTAGGTATGAAGATAAATGTATCAAGGGAAGCACTGAAATATCTGGATGACAATATCTTGCTTGGTATGGGGAGTGGAACAACAGTTGAGATCTTTATTGAGGAGATGTCAAAGGTTGGTTTTAAGGGACTAAGGATTGTTCCATCCTCCAGAAGGATTGATAAGATACTAAGGGAAAAGGGGTACAGTGTGGTGGAACTTGAGGATAAGTGTGACCTTTATATTGATGGGGCTGATGCTGTTGATAGGGAATTGAGGATGATAAAGGGCGGAGGTGGAGCACTCACAAGGGAAAAGATAATAGCCTATAATTCTCTTAAGAGGATCATCATAGTGGATGAGACGAAAATGAGGGAAAATTTTGAGGGCATTTATCTACCTGTAGAAATACTCGTTTTCTCATTTAAATCAACCATGAAAAGGATAAGGGATTTAGGCCTGAACATAAGGTTGAGGGGGCAGGATTCACCCTTTATCACGGATAATGGAAACTATATAGTTGATGTTCTGATTGAATCCAAATCCCATCTCGAGGATATATCAAGAAAAATTAAAGAAATACCGGGTGTTATAGAAACAGGCTTTTTTAAGGACTTGGCAGATACAGTGCTAATAGGGAAAAGGGATGGAGGTGTTGAAAAAATCAGTAAAATTTCTTGAGATTCTCCATCAACATCTCCATCTTTGATATACTATCCTTTTTTTCCATCTCTATATCCTTTATTATTTCCTGGAAAGGTTTTGAAAGTCTGTATATTCTGACAGGTCTACCCTTACCCTCTTTCTTTATATTTTTTTTCTTAATCCAGTCTTTAGAGATGAGATATTGAATGGCCACAGAAACCTCCGGCTGTCTTAATCCTGCATTAAACTCTATGTCCACTGCAAGTGAATCTTCATGGTACCTTAAATATGCCAGAGTTTTTGCAACATTTTTAGGCAAACCCAGTTGATTCAGAATATTTGATAATTCCTCCACCTGAGGATCCATTTTTTATCACCTGATTTGATATTAAAAGATAGGTATATTAATTTTTCTATTCATAAATTATTGTTCGAAATATTAAAATTTTTTAAAAAATTTTTATTTTATAATAGATTTAATAAAATATTAAAAATTAATGCAATCACTGAATTTTATTAAAAAACTGCAATATTGAATATCATTGAAAAGATTATTATTTGTGTATTTTAATACGGTTTTTATGAAGGACATGGAGATAATAGAGAATCCCCTCGCCATAAAGGTGGCAATGGAAAGCACAAGAAATGCAATACTCCAGCTCCTTAAATTCAGGGAGATGTCCATTTCTGACCTATCCTTCTTACTCAAAAAGGATAAGTCAAATATACACAGGCATATAAAAAAGCTGGAATACTACGGCCTGGTGGAGGTGGTAAGAAGGGAAAAAAAGGGTAAGAACTACGAATCCTATTATGGAAGGTCTGCAAAAATCTTCATAATATCCACGGACTCATTCTTCAAGGATTCATACCTCAAGAACATGAGGGAGATGAAGGAAAGCAAACTCTTTGATATCCTCGGTGAGATGGGTTTTAAAATCAAGGATAGGAAGATATTTGAGAATTATTTTTACAGGATGAACAAGTACGCATTTGATAAGCTCCTTGAATACAATAAGGACCTTGATTTCAATACACTCAGGGAGATATATGCTCTCCTTTCAATAATATACGTGAAGAAGGAATTACCTGAGTTTTTTGATGTTTTTGAAGATATGGAATAATTATCTCATTCTTTTTATTTTTCTTATTAAACCCTTGATATCAATTCCCATTGGGCATACCTGATTACATAAGCCACAGGATAGACATATGTATGAAAGTGATCTAGCCCTTTCCCTATCACCAGTTATATAGGTCCAGGGTATTCCTATGGCAGCAGTATAGATATCACCCCAGGCACCATCTATCTCTTTGAATATTGGGCAGGCTAACTGGCAGGAACCGCATTTAATGCAATAGAGCGTTTCACCCAAGAATGAAGGATATGCTTTCCTCCTTCCATTGTCAACTAGTATTATATGAAATTCCTTAGGGCCTGGAGAATTGATTATATGTATGTAGGATATGTTTCTATAACCATCATATACTGTCTGGAGTATAGCCTCCTCAAGGCAGTCCTTTAATGATGGTAAAATCTTCTCCACAGAAGTAACCAGGATTATTTTCTCAGGAAGTATGTGTGTCAAAGCTCCATTTCCTTCATTGGTAATAAAAACTATATTCCCATCTGCTGAAATTGAATTAGCCCCAATTATACCAGCATCGGATGAAAAAAATTTATCCCTCATAAAAATCCTTACACCAAGAACCATTTCCCTTATATCATCGGTCCTTTTTCCTATATACATCTCTAGGAGGTTTGAGGCCCTTTTAGCAGATATATTTACGGCAGGTGTTACCATATGTGCAGGTCTTCCACCTGAAATCTGAACCAGAAATTCACCAAGGTCCGTTTCATAAACACTTATTCCTTTTTCAGATAGGAATTGTCTCAATGAAATCTCTTCACCCACCATACTTTTACTCTTAACAACAGTTTTTGATCCCTCCAATATGCTGATTACTATATTCCTTGAATCCTCAATATCCTCAGCAAAATGAAATATGAAGCCTCTATCCTCAGAGCTTTTCTTGAATTTCTCAATATATGTATCCAAGTTCTCTAGGACCATTTTCTTTGCATTTCTTAAATCATTTCTCCATTCTTCAATCTCACTATATTTTTTTATTGCATTTTTCCTGTTAATCATTTCATTCTTTGTGCTCTCCTTTGATCCCCTTCTAAGATCATCATCCACTAGGGCATCAAGTATCCTCTTATGAACTTCCCCGAACATTGGTATGAAATCGATTTGATTATTAAAAGTTAATTTGAATATAGTATGAGAAAATTTCACCAATTTTTATATACTTGAATGATAATGACAAAATATGGCAAATCTAAAGGAGTTACTTGAAATGGCCCTGAGGGCGGAGATAGATTCAAACAGGATATATAATGAATTTTCTGAAAAGGTAAAAAATGCATTATTGAAGGAAAAGTTGAGATTCCTTGCAAATGAAGAGGCAAAGCATAAGGTTCTGATTGAAAATATTATAAAGATGAAGTTTCCTGGAGAGGAGATAAACATCCCGGAGAGTACGCAGGTTCCACTGCCTGAGATTAAGATAGAAGAAAAGGATCCGATATCAAAGCTACTTTTACAGGCAATGAACGTTGAAAAGGAAACATCAAAATTCTATTCACAGATAGCTGAGAAACTCGATTATGAAACGGGTTCACTTATGAGGTATCTTAGCTCTGTGGAGATGTCCCATTATTATTTCCTTGAAGCAGAAAAGGAGATTGCAATGAGGTTCGAAGACTATGACCAATACTTTGAAATGATGCATGTTGGACCTTAGATTTTTCTGAATCCTCTCATCGCCCAGAGTGAAATGGATCTGTAAACATAAACAAATGTTTCCATCAGGTTCCTGGAATCCCCCTTTACCTTCAGGTTATTCTTCCTTATGGCATCAATGGGATCTTCATTAACCTCAATCCATGCCTTACCTATCTCATAGGGGAAATGTGCATCGCTACCCCCTGTACCTGGGAGGTTCATCCTTTTCGCAAGTGATTCTGCCCTTAAATTATCCTTTTTGAATGATCTTCCATTTAGTATCTCTATTGCATCAAATCTCTTATTCAGTATATTCTTTTCACCGAGTCCGGACCAGTATCTGTATGGATGTGCAGCTATAGCAATGCCTCCCTGTTCCTTGATCTTATCAATGGTTTCATCAACAGAAAGCCCCCTCTTTATTTCCTCCTGAATGCCTATGGCCAGGATATGCCCGCAACAGCTTGATACCTCAACACCCTTTATTATTTCTATTTGGCTAGATCTAATATTCCTGTATGCCTCCATACTGTTGTGATCTGTTATTGCAATTCCATCAAATCCCTTTTTTTGAGCTATCCTAACTATCTCTTCTGGTTCCATTATCCCGTCTTCAGAATATTTGGAGTGTATATGTATATCAAACTTCATCTTATTCCTGCCCCTGGTTTTATCTCCTTGTCGGTTATGATCACTCCATTATCGGTCCTTAGAATGAATGGTGAATCCCCCTCAAATAATAGAATTACCTCTTTCCCCCTCATTTCATCATCGAGTTTTTCATCAAGTACATAATCCCTGGATCCTTTCAAAGTTATTTTTTCACCCACGGATTCCACCCTAGCCACCTCGAATTTAATCTTTGCAAATTCCTTATGTTTTATTATCTTAACACCTTCTGGCTGGAAGTCCCCTATTCTCACCCTTTTTCCCTCCACCTTTTCTGTAGGTTCAAGGAGGGAAACTCTTTCACCATCATCCGCAGCAAGTAGCATGCCCTGGGAGACCTGCCCCCTTATCTCTGCTGGTTCAAGGTTGTAAAGAATTATCACATATCTCCCCTCCAACTCTTCAGGCTTATAATAGGACTTCAGGCCTGCAACAAGTGTTCTCCTTTCATCCCCTATTGAAACATTTAATAGATAAAGCCTGTCTGCATTCGGATGATCCTTTACCTCAAGTATCCTTGCCACCCTCATATCAAGCTTTTGCATGTTCTCAAATTTAATGTAATTCAGCTTTTTAAATAGTATCTCGGGTTCAGGTAAATGGAACTGTTCAAGGGGGGATATAGCATCAATCCACCTGTAATTTGTAATATCATCACTGTTACCGAGCATCCTCCAAATCCTCTGGGATGTAAATGGTATATATGGTGCGCCATAGATGGCGAGCGCCTTTAAAATCATAAGCGATATATGCAGCTTTGTTGAACATTTTCTATCATCCACCTTACATACATCCCAGGGCGCTGACCTATCAAAGTACTGATTACCGAAGTAAACAAGGGAGAGCCACTCTCTGAGGGCTTTCTTAAGCTCCACATTCTCAATCAGCCTCGCCATGTTCTCCCCTGTTTCCCTTATTTTATTAAGTGCCTGGAAATCATCATCATCTAAATCGTAAAGTGGAGGTATTCTACCGTACTTTGTTTTCGTGAATCTTAATACCCTGTTTACAAAATTCCCAAACTTATCTATAAGCTCAGTGTTTACCTTAGAATAGAAATCCCCCCAGGAAAAATCAGAATCATGCAATTCGGGGAGATTCAATGCACTATAAAATCTTACAATATCTGGGTCAAATCTTTCAAGGATCTGCGGCATGAATATGCCGTGACCAGAACTTTTTGAAAATTTCCCGCCTTCAAGCTTGAGGTATTCATTTGCAGGAACATCGTATGGAAGAACGAGGTCACCGTGGGCAATCAACATAGCCGGCCATATTATTGTGTGGAAGGGTATGTTATCCTTCCCTATAAAATAATAATGCCTGGTATTCTCATCCAGCCAGAATTCCTTCCAAAGATCCTCCTTTCCAATCTTTTTGGAATATTCTATTGTGGCGGATAGATATCCTATGACTGCCTCAAACCATACGTAAATCCTTTTTCCCTCATAACCTGGAACAGGTACCTCAACACCCCATTCAATATCCCTTGTTATTGCCCTATCCTTTAAACCGGAACTTATGAAGTTGTATGAAAACTTCTTTACATTCTCCTTCCAGTAATCCTTTTCAGAGATCCACTTTTTCAATGGTTCTTCAAACTTGCTGAGGGAGAAAAAAAGATGTTTTGTTTTCCTGAATTCAGGTGTACTACCACAAATCCTGCATTTTGGGTTAATGAGCTCCTGCGGATCAAGGGTTCTTCCGCAGTTATCGCACTGATCACCCCTTGCATGTTCGTAACCACAGTAGGGGCATGTACCTTCCACATATCTGTCGGGTAGGAACCTACCACATGTAGGACAATATGGTGAGACCATCTCCCCCTCATATATATATCCTTTATTGTATAATTTTAAGAAGAACTCCTTTACTACCTCCTTGTGATTAATTGAGGATGTTCTTGAATAATTATCAAAGCTTATGCCCAGTTTTTCAAATATCTGCACATTTATCCTGTGGTATCTCTCAGATATTTCTGCAGGTGATACACCTTCCCTCTCTGCCGCAAAGGTGATGGGAGTCCCATGCTCATCGCTTCCTGATACCATTATCACCCTGTTACCCACCATTCTGTGATACCTTGCAAATATATCGGCGGGTAGATATGCACCATATATGTGCCCTAGATGGAGAGGGCCATCCGAATATGGCCAGGCTACGCATACAAGTATCTTCATCCTATACACCTTTTCTGATGGATATTACTATCATATTATGAATGTTTCCCTTTCCCTATCTCCTCAGGGGGTTTAATATTCCTAAAGGTAATAAAAATTAGAATATCATAAATAATTTTTAAGGAACCTGAAAGTATGAAGGGTAAAGAAAGGATCCCTAAGGCAAGTGAATATGTTGAGAGATAAGGGCTACCTGCCTGTGCTAGTGCTCTGGGGATGTTTGTCGCTGATGAGAGCGCCACCCTCTCCTCAGGCTTGACTATTGCCATCATATAGGATTGCCTGGTTGGTACATCCATCTGGGAAAGTGATTGCCTTAGAAATAGGAGTATTATTGCCAGGGTAGGTGTTTGAGCAAATGCAATCAATAGAAGGAATACATTGCTAGGTAGATGAGTAAATACCATCGTATTGAGCAGGCCTATTTTCCTTGCAATCCTTTCGGCAAGAAAGAATGAGAGGGCTGTTATTATACCTCCTATGAAGAATATCCAGGATTGTTCACCCAGCATTATGTTGAATCTTATCCTGAACCAGAGGCTCAAAATGGACTGTATTATGAATCCACCACCAAAGGCATCTATGGAGAATAATAAAGAAAGCTTCAGCACTATTTTTCTTGCCTCTGGGCTCAATTTTATTTTTATACTCTTATTCTTTATTTCAAGTGAATCACCGAGAATTGAATATATGTAGAAAAGCAACAGGCCATTGATTCCAAAGATGGAAAGGAGTATGGAATATGAGATACCCTGATTGAAAAAAAGACCGGGTAAACCTGAAAAAAGTGATCCTAGGGCTGAGAATGTATAACCTATGAAATTGTAAAAGGAGAATGTGAGTGTTCTTCTCTCATCCTTAGAGAACTTAGTTAGAGCGGCCTGCTCTATACTTAGGAATGGACCCGTCTCCGTTCCAGTGACGCTTATTACACCAAATATTGAGGCCACGATTATTGAGATCCAGTCACCAAGCAAAAAGAGTATAGATGAAAATAACATGAATAATGAAAATATTTGGAGGCTCCTTTTCCTTCCCAATCTTTCAGCATAGATGCCAACAAAAATGTTGAAAAAGACACCTGTAAGTATGGATAATGTAATAACTATGCCTATGAACTCCAGTGAAAAATTCAAATATCTAAGGTAAAAAGGAAGCACAAGGCTCATGAAACCGTAGGAGAATACCCTGAGTGCCTTTGTGATGAATAATAATTTCCCTGGCTTTTCAATCCAAGAAAGCATTACTCCAATTCACTCGTTTCCTGTTTTCCTTTTTTTATTGCCTTCACCTGTTCAGGATCAAGCTTTTCCAGTACGCTCAGGAATTCACCCAGGTGAACCTTTTCCTCATTTGCTATGTCAATAAGAACAGATTTAACGAATTCATCGTCCACAAGGTTTGCCTGGGAAAGGTAGAGGTTAATTGCATCTATTTCAGCGGCAATATCCTCCCTGATAGCCATTAGGATCTCTTCCCTTGTGAATTTTTTTGTTCTATTCATCTCAACAGGACTTTTACTGAATCCCATGTGATGTTCATAAGTTTTAATGTTAATAAATTTTGTTCAATCATCCCTGGAAATATTTTTATACGGTCTCCCTTTTTTTGTTCATCAATGAGGATACTTTTCATACATTCGGATTTCATAGATTATAGGGTGAGGGAGAAGGCAATAGAGGGGGCTGAGGAATATTCTGCATCAGAGGAAAGAATAGAAGAATGTCTTGTTGCTTTTATTTCCGTTGAAAGTAAGGATGATCGGCAGGTAGCTGAGAAGGCGGTTAATGAGATAAAGGATGTTGCAAATAAAGTTGATACCAGGAGAATTGTATTATATCCTTATGCCCATCTAAGTTCAGATCTTTCAGATCCTGATACTGCAAAGAGCATACTATCAATGATAGAAAATGGCTTAAGGAGCGAATATGAGGTTCACAGGGCACCCTTTGGCTGGTATAAGAGCTTTACAATCTCCTGCAAGGGACATCCCCTTTCTGAATTATCCAAGCAGATAGGTGGAGGTGAAGAGGAGCCTGAGGCACTTAAAAAGGAAACAACCCTAAAAACATACTGGAAGATTCTATATGATGGAAATCTTTATGATATAGATGTTTTTGATTTTACAGGTCATGAAAAGCTAAGGGATTTCGTGAATTATGAGATATCCGGGACTAGGGCGGTGGTGGATGTACCACCCCATGTAAAGTATATGCGCTCACTGGAGATAGCTGATTATGAACAGGGTAGTGATTCTGGTAACCTGAGGTATTATCCCAGGGGTAAACTAATAAAATCTCTTGCTGAGAGCCTGGTGACAAATTATGTTCTAGATTATGGGGCAATGGAGGTTGAGACCCCAATAATGTATGATTATGAACATCCTGCTCTGAAGAGCTATCTCCAAAGGTTCCCAGCAAGGCAGTACACAGTTCTTTCAGGTGATGACAAATACTTCCTTAGGTTTTCGGCTTGCTTCGGACAATTTCTGATAGCAAAGGATGCATTGATCACCTACAAGCAGTTGCCCTTAAGGCTGTATGAACTTACGAGATATTCATTCAGAAGGGAAAAGCATGGTGAACTTGTTGGACTGAGAAGGCTCAGGGCTTTTACCATGCCCGACATGCACACATTCGTTCAGGATATGGAAACTGCAAAGGATGAATTTCTCAAACAGTTCAAACTCTCAATATCTGTTCTGAAGGACTTTGGCCTAGATCTTAATGATTATGAGGTGGCTGTTAGGTTCACATCCGATTTTTACAAAGAAAATATGAAATTTATTCAGGAACTTGGAGAATTGGTTAAGAAACCCATTCTTGTTCAGGTCTGGGAAGAGAAATTCTTTTATTTTGTGCTCAAATTTGAATTCAACTTTGTTGACAATACAAAAAAGGCAGCAGCATTGAGCACTGTTCAGATAGATGTGGATAATGCCAGAAGGTTCAATATCACATACATTGATGAGAGGGGTGAGAAAAGGTATCCCCTCATATTGCATTGTTCCCCCAGCGGTGCCATTGAAAGGGTAATGTACGCCATGTTGGAAAAGGCCGAGTTTCTCAAGAAGGAGGGAAAGAAGCCAGTCCTACCTTTCTGGATATCCCCCGTTCAGGTGAGGATAATACCCCTGTCGGAAAAACATATGGAAAAATCAAATGAGATACTGAGGATGATAGAATCAGCGGGTATCAGGGTGGATATTGATGACAGGGAGATAACGATGCAGAAAAAGATAAGGGAGGCAGAGATGGAATGGATTCCATATATAGTTGTTATAGGTGACAGGGAGGTTTCTACCGGAACTCTGAATGTGAGGGATAGGTACAGGGATAAAACTAGAGAGATTCCTTTGTCAGAGTTCATAGAAGAATTAAGGAATTGTGTCAGGGATAAACCTATTAAGAAAATAAATGAGAGTATATTTCTTTCAAAAAGGGTTAAATTCGTATGAACCAGTATTTTTTTAATTTCTCAGTTTTTTAAAACTTCTTCCTTGATAAAATTTTATTCCATTTCCAATTAACCTTTAGTGCTGATTTAGCAAACAATGAGCATATAAGAAATTTAAAGTCTGGGGATATCTAAAATTTCCTCTCTATCACATATTCAGCGAATTCCTTTAGGAATAATTTTTCTTCACTATCTATACTCCCAAGGGCCTCTATCCCTTTCTTGACTAATTCCCTGGCAAGTGAATATGTGTATTCCAGTGCTCCACTATCCCTCACTATTTTTCTCACACTCTCAAGTTCTTCCATTTTAATACCTTTTTTTCCAAGGATAGATCTTATCTTTTCCCTGTATTCATCCTTCTCCATTGCCTTCAGTATGAGAAGTGTTTTTTTACCCTCCTCAAGATCTGATGTAACAGGTTTTCCTATCGTTTCCTCCGTTCCAAAGAGTCCTAGTATATCGTCTTGAAGCTGAAAGGCAATACCTACGGGTATGGAATAAGCTGAGATCATTGAAAAATCTTCACCGCCTGCAAGGATTGCACCCAAAATAAGTGGGCCCTCAATGGTGTACTTTGCAGTCTTATATTCGTGGAGTAGAAGAAGATCATTTTCACTGAAATCATCCAACATTGAGGAAAAAACATCAAGAAGCTGCCCATAACCCGTGCTCTCCACTATGGATGCCAATTTTATTAATGCCTTAAATTTCAATCTCTCATCAATATTCACCCTTTCAAATACTTCCTCAGCATAAACATTTGCTAGGTCACCCGCTATGATTGCAAGGTTTTCACCAAACTTCTTATCCCCATACTTCTCCTCATAAATCCTGTGTACTGTTGGCCTTTTTCTCCTCAGATCACTCTCATCAATTATGTCATCGTGTATAAGAAGATATGATTGTATCAGCTCTATGGAACAAGATGCCTTTATGATTTCATTTTCTTCCCTTCCACCATATAGTTTGTAACCTACTATCATCAGAACGGGTCTGAGTCTTTTTCCACCCCTCAGTGTATATTCAGATATGACCTCAAGCATCTCAAGTACCTTTGGATTGAATTCAGCATCCTTTCTCTTTTCATTTAAAAATTTATTGAGCTCCAGTTCAACAAGTTTTGGATATTTTTTTAGATATTCCTGAAGTACCATAAAATGAAAAAGTAATGCCATTATTTATATATTGGTCTTCTCACCCTCTATGAACTTTTTATAAAGATCATCGAAAAGTATAGGCGATACCTCATGAGCCAATTTCAACATTTCGATGGCAAGAGCCCTTATTTCCCACTGGGCCTCTTTTCCTGCCCTGAGATTTATGAAATGCCTGAGCTCCCTTCCATTCATTGTCACTATTATTTTTGTTTCAACCGCCTGGGGGAGTATAAACCTTGCATCCTCCTTTTTAATACCTGACTTTACCATTCTTTTGTAGAGATCCCTCGAATCATTCAGTATTCTATAGAATTCATCTCTGAATTCACTATTTTCTATGCTTTCAGGGATTATAAATTCTGGCTCAAGAGGTACATACCTCTGGCTCTGCTGTGTAAATGATGCCATCCTGTGCCTAACAAGCTGATGTGAACAAACCCTTGATATACCCTCGACGCTGAATGTAAAAGAAACATGCTCAAATACGCTCTCATGACCAAGCTGTCTGAGGAGATCTATCAAATGCTCCACTTTCTCCTTACTAAGATCCTTAAAATCCCTTGAATGTGATATGGCACCGCTTTCTGCAACTATCCTGTCGGGATCCCTTACCTCCCCTCCCTTTTTTTCTACAAGCATGGAATAGGAGATTAATTTTACCTTTAATCTTTTCATAATCTCTTTATGGCAGTTAAAATAAATAATTTTTCCC
>PNIT01000074.1 GCA_002878135.1 Candidatus Aciduliprofundum sp. | reverse complement strand
TTGCGAATTGAAATATCAAAAGACCGGTAAGGAGATTTTCAAGCGATTTGCTGAGAAATTAACGGAGGGATTCAGTTATGAGTGATATATTTGTAAGAGCCTTTACAGACAATAAGAATGATTTCAAAGAAAATGAAGAGGAAACACACAATCATAACATCCGATTAATAATTGATACTGAAACAACCATTGACCAATATCAGAATCTGACCTTTGGATCATGCCTGATACAGACTCAGATAAGCAGTGGTTTAAAGGAGGAATGGTATATCTTTTACGGAAACATTACAGAGAATGAGATACAGATCATCAAGGACTACGGCAAAGAACACAACATTAAGGTATTACCAGTCAGGAAATTTGTTGAAAGTGTATTCTTTCCATACGCTTACAAAATGAGAGCTGAGGTCATAGGTTTCAATTTGCCTTTTGACCTGTCAAGATTAGCAATAGATTACGGAATAACACGGAATAAGGAGGATGCATTTTCACTTAAAATATCGAACGATAAAAGAAATCCAAGCATCCGCATACAGTCCATCGACCAAAAAGAGATCGTTTATAGAATTTACAACACCGTTAAGAAAAAAGAGGGATAAGAAATATAAGGCATACAGAGGATACTTTGTTGATCTCAAGACTCTTACATTCGCTCTAACTGACAAATCACATACCTTAGATTCAGCGTGTGAAAGTTTAAATGTATCCCGTAAGCAACACACTGAGGAACATGGAAAGATAACTAAGGAATACATTGAATATAATCTAAACGATGTGAAGATAACAGCTGAATTATATCAATCAGCTCTTGAAAGGTTTAAGATGTTCAATTTAACTGATCCAGTAAATAGATTGTATTCACCAGCATCCATTGGAAAAGCATATCTAAGGAAAATGAACATAAAACCGTTCCTTGAACAGAATCAAGATTTTCCAAAAGAGATATTGGGATACGCAATGTCATCATACTATGGAGGTAGAACTGAGATCAGGATAAGGAATAAATCCATCCCGATAACATACCTTGATTTCACTTCAATGTATCCTACTGTATATTCACTATTGCAGTTAGATAAATTCCTCAAGGCTAAGAAGATTACTCACTATGAAAATACTGAGAATGTCAAAAGATTCATTGAAGAGTTAAAGAGTGAATACCTCAGAAACCCTGAAACATGGCAAAGAAATGAAATGCATTCAATCGTCAGGATAAGACCAAATGAAGATATCTTACCGGTTAGAATGGAATATTCGAAGATTGCAAAGCAC
>PNIT01000001.1 GCA_002878135.1 Candidatus Aciduliprofundum sp. | reverse complement strand
TCTAAAAAGTCCAATAGCAAAATATTTATGCAGATTGCTATTTGTGTCAAAGGAATGAAGAGCTGGACCTATGCTTTAACGGTAACCATAATATTAATCGTTGCTAGTTTGGGTGTTTATTACGGTTATGGATTTCTTAATACAGGCACCCATGTAAATTACGTGAAGAATGGGGATACAGTATCAGTTTACTATTATGGCTATATCGTTATTAATGGAACAAGGTATATTTTTGATACGAACATCAAAACTGTCGCGAATGATAACCTTACATATCCGAAAGCACCCATATTTAAGTATCCTTCATCATTTTCTACCTTTAATTTTACAGTTGGCTCTAACCAGGTGATCAAGGGATTCAGCCAGGGTGTAATCGGAATGTACCCGGGTGAAACAAAGACAATCATAGTTCCACCCTCCCTGGGTTATGCATTCAATTCATCACTTTTAAAAAACATTAGCAGGTTTGGAACAATACCAAGGGTACAGTATTTAACAATGCAGCAGTTCGAGAACAGGACTGATGAGGTACCCTACCAGGGTATGGTGGTGAGGGACAGGATCTACGGATGGAATGATGAAGTAATATTCGTAGATTCCACACAGAATAATGTTACGATTCAGAATGATGCCTACACCAATTATTCATATTATCCCTATGGGACGAACGTTAATTACTATTATTACATCAATTACTCAAATTCAGAATACATAAATTATGTGATTGAAACTACTTTAGGTACAGTACTTCCAAATGGTTCAAGCATCTATTCCATAGGAAATAATTACATAACGCTTAATTTTAACAATTATCTGGCAGGAAAAACATTATATTTCGTTGTTACTCTTGTTTCAATCAACAAGTAATTCCTCAAGATCCACCGCCCTTTTTCCATCCCATATCTTTCTTCCTTCCTTCTCTGCAGCATTTATGAGTAGGTTCCTTTTTCCATCTGATGTTGGTATTATGAAGTATTCCTCTGTATGCCCGTCACCGAATCTTAAAACAAGTCTTTTTTTCTTTTCCTCGTCCATTCCATTCTCAGGGTTAAGATAATTGTATAGAACAAACCTCCCCTTACCTACAAGGTTCCTTACCTCCCTTTTACCCTTTTTTGATATTGTAATAACCTCGTCCGGGAACATATTAAATGTATAATAAAACAATCTAATAAATTGTTTGGGGATGGAGTGACAGCAAGCCATACTTCCCTGGAGCTCGCGCATCCAAGTACACATATGGCACGAGAACAGGCTTAACTGCCGGGTTCGGAATGGGACCGGGTGTTTCCCTGTTCTCTATGGCCGTCACTCCGTAAAAACTTTAAATGTAAACCCCTATAAATATTTTATCAAAGGTATCCCTTACCAAACTTTTCAAGGAAAAGTACCTCCTTCAGGTCTTTCCTCTTTGGTGCATTGGGTTTTACGGCAGGATACCCAAGGGGAGTAATGGTAATTATGTGAAATTCCTCAGGTAATTCAAGGATCCTTTTAATTTCTTCCTTGTCACATTCAGCTATCCAGCAGGTACCTAGATCAAAATTCTCAGCGGCAAGCATGAGGTTTTGGGCCGCTATGGATCCATCCACAAGCCACAGATCTGATTCCCTTTCGGATGCAACTATGGCTATTGCCATAGGTACCCTTGAAAGAAATTTACCATATGGAAGAAGTCCGGATATTGTTTTGAGCTTCTCCCTTTCCCTAATTACTATGAACCTCCAGGGTTGCCTATTCCAGGAGCTTGGTGCATATTGTGCTGCCCTTATCAACTGAAATAGTATTTCATCTGGCACAGGATCATTTTTAAAATTTCTGATGCTTCTCCTCTGGAATATAACATCAATGCAACTTTTCATATACTATTATAGAAAAGGTTTATTAAACATTTTTCCATATGGAAATAGGGTGCATTGACAATGAAGGTGACTCTGAGCTTAATAAAGGCAGATGTGGGTGGTTATCCAGGACATTCATCAGTACATCCTATGCTGAAGGATAAGGCCAGTGAAATGCTGGAAAAGGCAAAAAAGGAGGGAATTCTGCTTGACTACAGGGTAGTTGGCGTAGGGGATGATCTTCAACTGATAATGACACATACACTGGGTGAGGACAATGAAAGGATACACAAGCTTGCCTGGGATACATTTAAGGAGGCAACTGAGATTGCAAAGAGGCTAAAACTCTATGGTGCTGGACAGGATCTCTTAAAGGATGCATTTTCAGGTAATGTTAGGGGCCTTGGCCCTGGCATAGCAGAGATGTCATTTGAGGAAAGGAAGGGAGAACCTGTTGTAGCATTTATGATGGATAAAACTGAACCTGGCGCATTCAATCTGCCCATATTCAGGATGTTTGCGGATCCTTTCAACACCCCTGGTCTTGTTATTGATCCCACCATGCATGATGGTTTTGTATTTGAGGTATGGGATATAATGGAACATAAGAGGGTGATGATAAAGACTCCAGAGGAGCTCTATGATCTCCTGGCTCTTATAGGTGCAAAGAGCAGATATGTGATAAAAAGGGTATTTCCATCGGAAAAACACCCAAAAATATCAAAAAATGAACCTGTGGCCGTAATTTCAACTGAAAAACTTTACCAGATAGCAGGTGAATATGTTGGAAAGGATGATCCCGTGGCCCTGGTAAGGGCACAGTCAGGTCTGCCTGCCCTTGGTGAGGTACTTGAGCCATTCTCTTTCCCACATCTCGTATCTGGATGGATGAGGGGATCACACAATGGTCCCATAATGCCCGTTGGCCTCAAGGATGCAAAGTGTACAAGGTTTGATGGACCTCCAAGGGTGGTAGCGCTAGGTTTTCAGCTTTCCAATGGAATGCTTGTTGGGCCAGTTGACCTGTTTGATGATCCTGCCTTTGATGGTGCAAGGAAGATGGCAAACGATATAGCTGATTACATGAGGAGGCATGGACCATTTGAGCCCCATAGATTACCACTTGAGGATATGGAATACACAACACTTCCAAAGGTAATGGAAAAATTGAGGGGTAGATTGGAAAAAATTTAAAACTATTTTTTTATATCAAACATTGCTATCTTTTCTAGCTCTTCCATCAATCTTTCATCTGCATTATGGTTATCTGCGATCTCCAATAGCCCATGATCAGCTGGATTGAATTCACCTTCAGCAATTATGTAATAAATCTCTGAATCACCAATACCATAGTTCCTTATTGCCTCAGATACCTGTCTGTTACCTGAGAGGTAAAGCATTACCTCAGTACCCATGTCCCTGCTTATGTTTGTACCTTCCTCAAATGATCTCTTTGCCTTCAGATAGGCACTCTCAACAAGTTTTGATGAAATTACCTTCTCTGCATTTATGATTACCAACTTTCCACTCTTTGCCATGGAGATTAAATCTTCATCAGGTCTTCCCTTCACCTTATATATCCTCATGCCATCACTGGAACCTTTATTACTGCCTTAAGATCGTTCAATAATCTTTCCTTCTGTGGGGAATCCTTTAGGGAATGCTCAAGAACATCTATTATAGTTGCCACAGGAACTATCTCAATCTTTCCCATATGGTGCTCATCGAGGATTACATCCTGAAGGTTGCTTTCCGGTATGATCACCTTTTGGAAACCAGCCTCTATTGCTGCCTCTACCTTGGCGGATATTCCGCCCACTGGAAGAACCTGACCCCTTATGCTCAAGGATCCTGTCATTGCAACACTCTGATCCACAGGTATATTCTCCAGGGCTGAAATAACTGCCGTTGCTATGGAAATGCTTGCAGAATCACCCTCCACACCCTCATATGTACCTATGAACTGTATGTGAACATCGTGATTTGATATATCCTCCCCACTGTATTTTTTTACTATTGCTGAAACATTCTGTACAGCTTCCTTTGCTATTTCACCCAGCTTTCCAGTGGCAATCACCTTACCCTGATTCCTGCTCTGCGCTGGTGTTACCTCCGCCACTATGGGTAATACCATACCTGAGAATTCCGCCATACCACTCTGTGCACTGTAAACTGCAAGACCATTGACCGTCCCTATGGCAAATCCCCTGTTGAGGAATGTCCTGTACTCTTTTCTCATCTCAATAATCCTGTCAGCAATCTGCTGCTCAAGCGGTCTTGCAGATTTCTTGGCCATTATGACGTGATCAACGGTAACCACATTGGAATTCTGTGATCTTGCAATATCACCAGCCACCCTAATAAGACCACCAAGCTCCCTCAGCCTAAGTGTAAGCCTGTCCTTTCTCCCTGCCCTCTTCTGTGCCTCCTTAATGATCTCAGCAACGGCCATTTTTTCAAAATGAGGTATTTTACCATCCTTTTTTACTTCCTGGGCAACAAACCTGATCAATTTTTTCCTATTTTCTTCAGTATCTTCCATGCTGTTGTTCATATAGATCTCATAACCATATCCCCTAATCCTTGACCTGAGAGCAGGATGCATTCCTTCAACTGAATCTATATTCCCGGCTGCCACCAATATAAAATCGCAGGGAACGGGTTCGGTTTGAACAAGGGCACCAGCACTCCTTTCGCTCTGCCCTGTAATTGCAAATTTTTTCTCCTGCATTGCTGTAAGTAGAGCCTGCTGGCTTTCAGGTCTCAGAAGATTTATCTCATCTATGAAGAGTACACCCTTATTTGCCTTATGTATTGCGCCCGCCTCTACCCTAATGTGCGGTGGTGTTTCAAGACCACCAGACTGGAATGGATCATGCCTGACATCACCCAGAAGGGCACCGGTATGCGCGCCCGTTGCATCTATAAATGGTGGTTTATCGTTGGGATCATGAGCGACTAGAACCTTTGGTACTAGATTTTGTTCAGTTCTCTGCACCGCCATTCCCAAGAATATCCAAAGGAAAATTACCAGAAGAATGCTTGTGAAGAGTATGGTAAAATCCCTTGTTACTATGTATGCAACAACACCGAGCAGGACAAGGCTGAAGAGTGTAAACTGGAGGAACCTCTGCCTTTCCATCTTTTCCTGCTTCGCCCTCTCCTGCATCTGTTTTACAAGCTCCTTACCCTTGCCCGCAGGGAGCGTCTTTACCCTTGGTCTGTTTGGATCCTCCTCATTTGGAAAGACAAGGATATCCTCTAGATCCTCCTTTGGAAGAAAATCTACCATGGATTGTGCAAGCATTGATTTGCCCGTACCAGGATCACCAACAAGTATAACATGCCTCTTTTGTACAGCAGCTTTTTTTATTATCTCCACAGCCTCATCCTGGCCTATTACCTGATCTATAAGCCTCTGGGGCACCTCTATATCCGCAGTTGTTTTAAAATCCTGCCTTTTTATCCATTCCTCTACTTTTTCTTCCATTCTTTTCACACCATTTACCTTTTCTTAATAAATTTTTCTACTAGCGTAGTAAACATCGGCAAGATATCCACCGGGGATTAATCCAAGCATAAGTCCAAAAAATATGACGAAGAATGGAACGAATGTGAATTTAATATATATGAAATAGTAGTATGTGGTATCGAATGGTGTAATTCCAAAAAGAATTGGAAAAGAATAATAAATTAGGGAAATGGCATATGATATAAATATGGTCAACAGGATGCTAACGAATGCCTCATCCATGCTTTCCAGATAAAAACCTGAGAACATTCCAACGGGTATAGAAAATACAAAGAAAAGGAGGGCATAGTTCATAAGCATATCACCTATTGGTGGAAATGATACATTGGGGAAATAAAAAGAGAAAAAGTATAGGGATATTATAAAACTGTTTAAGAAGGATACAATTAAAATTTTTAATGTTTTCATGCGATTCCACTCCAGTCTATCTCCATCATTACCATCTCTGTGAGGTAATATCTCTCTGGACTATAGTTTTCATTGGGGTTCTGGTAATAATAAGAGAATCCTGAAAACCTTACCTTGATCTGTATGGTTATATTAAAATGAGTTGAGTTCAAGATGAGATTTATGTAACCAGGATCGGGCTTCACCGCATAGCTTATATCTTTAATTTTGAATGAATCAATCTCAAGGGGATATAACTCATAATAGTAATAACTTCTCTGGAATGTTGCAACAGTCTTATTATCTATGAAAAATAGAGCTGTAAGTGAATAAAAGTTGATTGAGAATGGTGTAGGATCCTTGAATGAAAAATTAAGGTATATTGTTTCATTATACCTGTCATAGTATGCCTTGACGTTTGATGGATTTTCATTTATTACCTTATTCCTGTAAAGAAGAACGTCTGTATAGTTCATGGCGGATATTATTCCTGATATGAGAAAAAATATAGAAATTGATGAAAAAATTATGAGGATTATCCTTTTTCCATCCTTAACTCTCATGTTTTGTTTTCTCTTCCCTTGTTGCTTTTATTTCACCACTTAAAATCTTCTCAACAAAGTGGCATGCCACAAAATGTCCCTTCTTTATCTCCCTCAGCTCTGGATCCTTTACATCACAGACACCCTTCTGGAAATAGACGCACCTGGAGGCAAATCTGCAGCCTGGTGGAAGATTTATTGGGCTTGGAATATCACCCTTTATTGGTATCCTTTCATGTTTCCTCTCAGGATCGGGCACAGGTACTGCGCTTAGTAGAGCCCTTGTATATGGATGAAGCGGATCGAATATTATGCTCTCCGTAGGTCCCTCTTCAACAACCTTCCCAAGATACATAACAAGTATTCTATCACTCATGTACCTTGCAACGGCGATGTCGTGGGTAATGAATATTATGGGTAGATTATATTTCTCCTTCAGGTCAAGCATAAGATTAAGTACACCAGCTCTTATGGAAACATCTAACATGGATACTGGTTCGTCCGCCACAATGAACTTGGGATTTATTATGAGCGCCCTTGCTATGGCCACTCTCTGCCTCTGACCTCCTGAGATCTCATGTGGATATCTATCAAGGTACTCTTCTCCAGGTTTAAGTCCTGCCTCCTCAAGGGCCTTGACCGCTAAATCCACCCTTTCTTCATATGTTTCTCCTATACCATTCACTATGAGTGGTTCTATCAGTGTTTTAAATATTGTGAACCTTGGGTTCAAGGATTCAAATGGATCCTGGAATATCATCTGGACGCTTCTTCTGAATTCCCTTAAGGCATCACCTTCAAGTTTTGTTATATCCTGCCCCTTGAATATTACACTTCCAGCAGTGGGGTTCTCAAGTTTTACAACAACCCTTCCTGTGGTCGTTTTACCGCAACCCGTCTCACCCACAAGACCTATTATCTCACCCTCATGGAGGTCAAATGAAACACCATCAACTGCCTTCACAACATCAGGTTTCTTGAATGATAGCAATCCACGTGAAAGCTCATAATATTTCTTCAGATTCTCAACCTTAAGAATTACCTCTGCCATTCTACTTCCCTCCATAAAGTTCCTTTGCAAAATGACAGGCTGTGAAATGCCCCGGTGAAATCTCTATCATCGGTGGCTCCTGTTCCATGCATATATCCTTTGCATATGGGCATCTGGGATGGAATCTGCAACCCTTCGGTGGATTTACAAGATCAGGTGGTGATCCGGGAATGGATGCAAGCCTCCTTTTCTCACCCACTATGGTAGGGAATGATGCCATAAGTCCCTCTGTATATGGATGAGCATAATGCTTGAATACCTCCACTGTTCCACCCTTTTCAACTATTTTGCCGGCATACATAACAGCCACCTTGTTTGATATCTCCGCAACCACTGAAACATCATGGGTAATCAGTATCATGGATATACCCGTCTCTTTCTGCAATTTTTGTATCTCCAGAAGTATTCTATCCTGTGTTATTACATCAAGGGCTGTAGTTGGTTCATCGGCAAGAACAAGCTTAGGCCTAAGCGCAAGAGCCATAGCTATCATGGCCCTCTGTTTCATGCCTCCACTATACTCATGGGGATAATTATCAATCCTGTCCTTTGGTATTCCAATAAATTCATAGAGTTTTTCCACCTCTTTCCTTGCCTGTTCATATTCTATGTCCTTATGGGCCATTATGGCCTCAACTATCTGATCCCCCACCGTGTATACAGGATTGAATGCATTCAATGCAGCCTGGAATATCATGGATATCTCCTTCCACCTTATCTTCCTTATCTCCTCATTGAATATATCGAGTGTACCATCTTCCTTCAATGATATCTTCAGGAGATCCTTACCCTGGAAGAATATCCTACCACCCTTAACATAGGCATTCTTTGGGAGCAACTGCGTTATTGCATAGGCAAGTGTAGTCTTTCCGCTACCTGATTCACCAACAAGACCAAGCGTTTCACCAGAATCAAGGTCGATTGAGGCATTCTCAACTGCCTTCACCCATCCTGAACTTACCTTGTAATGTATGGTTAAATCCTGTACTGAAAGAAGAACCATCTTTATCTCCTCCTTAACCTAGGATTAATTACCTCATCAAATGCCCTTCCCACTAGATAGAATGCTAGGGATAGAAGTGTAATGGTAATTCCAGGTGGAAGGAGCCACCAGGGTGCATCAAGCACATGACCTGTGGTCCAGAGGTACTGGAGCATCATTCCCCATGTCACAGCGTGTGGATCACCCATTCCAAGGAATGCAAGCGATGCCTCCGTTATTATGGCACCGCTTACACCGAAACTCATGTACAGGAAAGTTAATGGCAATACGTTGGGGAATATGTGAACCATCATCAACCTGTATTTAGAGGCACCTGAGATCCTTGCAGCATCTATGAATGCCCTTGTCTTCAATGATAATACCTGGGCCCTTATTATCCTGGTGATTCCAGACCAGCTAAGTATTGCTATAACGAATATTATGTTCCATATGTTCGGCCCAAGGGATGCAGCCAGTATAAGCATTATGACCAGACCGGGCAATGAGAGGAATATGTCCGTTATCCTCATTATTAATGAATCAACCCATCCGCCATAGAAACCTGATATGAGACCTAGGAAAGTACCCAGTAGGACCGATGAAAGTGCCGCCACAATACCTACCACAAGCTCCGCCCTCGATCCATATACTAGCCATGTCCATATGTCACGGCCATAGGCATCAGTACCAAGAATGTATGTATTCTCGCTTGGGTATTTTCCCGGAGGTAAAGGTGCAATGTTTGTACCTATTGTCTCCTGCATATAAAGTTGTCCAGAGTTTGTTATTGTTCCATAGTAATAACCCATCTGTGCAGTATATGAGAGAATATTACCCAAACCATTTATTGGTGTTTTCATTCCACCAATAATACTGAAGGTCTGATTTATCACCATATTTGGCTGTAGAAGGTAAACATCTCCTGCCGTTGTACTTGTGATGTACCTGCTTGATCCTACATCATATGTTGGTATTGAATTTAATGCACCCTCAAGAACATTATAGAATGTTCCATTGGACTGAACTGTACCCTTACTAGGATTGATCAATGCTACAAGACTCCTGTCACCTAACGTGGCGTAGGCAAATATTATTCCTCCATTGGTGGGATAGAGTGCCTGGAGCTTATAATCCTTCAAAGATGGGTTTGAAACTACGAAATACTTATCATAAACCATCTTTCCATCTGCCCTTGAGTATCCTATGATCTCATTTGTATTTGTACCAACAACAACCGTTGACTGTATGCCTGGTGAATCACCCCAATCGTATCCATACGTAATGGAAAGGGGAAGATAACTCTGACCATGATCGTCTGTATAATTCACAATCCATTTAACGTATGGTTCAGATACCACCTGTGGCACGTTGAACCCAAGAGCTTCATATCCTGGGTCCATCTTTATATTAAAACCATAGGACACAAGGCTATTGTTTGTTGGTATGATTATCTGGCTTGTATTAAGATATCCATTCGATACATCATTCGGATTAAGGTAAATTAATGGTGAATTTATCACCCTTTCACTAGTATTTATATATAACTTTGCTAATGGTATTTTATGAATGGGCTGTGGCATTCCAAAATAATTTAATTGCCTGTTATAGAAGATGTATAGTATTGTTTCATTTCCATGAGAAAATGAAATCAAGGAATACTGGCCTACAGATGGCATAATGAATGGATTGTTATAGAATATTGATTTTTCCTGTATCGTAAATGGCAGACTGAAATTCCTGTATACCTTCAGGTTTGAATCAAGGATGTAAAAGTTCCTTGAACTGTTTGCTATGAATGTATTGGCATTCATAAATGATGCCATGTATGTTCCTGTTTCATAAAGGCTTGTAATACCTTTAGGTATAGAATAATTAGTTGGTGACTTCAGATATATTTTTAATATCTTCTGGGATGTGTAATTATACCCAACAGGGAATATCTGTACCTGTCCAATATCGTTGTAAATTAGAACAGACGTTAGATTTATATTTGCACCCGGTGCGGTTACATAGTTCATAATACCAACAGGTGCATAAATCCAGGATGCAGAGTTTTGAAGGGTAATATTATAGATATCCCCTCTTATGATATCAACTGATGGTGCCGTATAATATGGGGTATAGGGCGTAATAAAAGGGGCAAAGACCGCCATTACAACGAACATTATTATTATTCCGAGACCAACAAGACCAATCTTGCTTCTCTTGTATGTCTGCCATCCGTTCTTTAATGATCTTCTGAAAGCCCTTCTAGATTCCTTCCACTTTTTTGACTGAGCCATTTTAAATCACCTACGCTACCCTCACTCTGGGATCAAGGTATGCATATATAAGGTCGGCAATCCAGTTGAATATTATCACAAGCAATGCTATTATGATAGTTGTTGCCTCCACAACAGGATAATCTAGCAAACCTAAGGCCTGTATGAATAATAATCCTACACCCTGATAGCTGAAAACTGTTTCGGTGAGCACACCACCACCTATTGCAAAGGCCATTGATATTACAAAGCTTGTCACCAGAGGTAACAGGGCATTCCTGGCCGCATGCTTAAATACCACATCCTTTTCCTTTAATCCCTTTGCAATAGCCGTATCAATGTAATTTTCACCAAGAACATCAAGCATTGATGTTCTCATTAGTAATACAGTACCTGCAAAGGATATCAATGTTAGAACTATCATTGGTAATGCTGTATGCCATAACACATCTAGTAGATATATTCCTAGGGGTGGATTATTTCCTACCACAGTTCCTAAAATTTTATCTGTGGGATCATAGAAGTTTGCCAATGGGAATAGATGAAGCTGAAAAGCAAAAAGGAATATGAATATCATTCCAAGCCAATACACAGGCATGTTATAGAATACAAGGCCTATTACAACATTGCTTCCATCCAGTACACCACCCCTCTTCCAAGCAATCACAGTACCAACGAAATAACCTATTAGATATGCAATTATGGTTGCGCCTCCAAAAAGGAGAAGCGTTCTTGGTACCCTCTGGATCAGAAGATCTCTTACAGGCTGAACATAGTAATATGAGATACCAAAATTAAATGTAAGCATATCCCACATATAAATGAAAAACCTTTCCCATAATGGTTTATTAAAACCAAAAAGATTCGCCAAGTATTCCTTCTGCGAGGGCGTTAGCTGTGGATTAAGGTTCAGAAGTATCAAAGGATTAGGCTGATAAAGGTAAAGGAGCCAAAAAACAACAGCAACAATGATAACATATGTAACCAGTGATTCCAGTGTTCTTATTATATAATATCTAGCTAAACCTGCCATTTAAACAATCACCTCTCCAGAGATTGGCATCAGAACCATTAATCTCCTAAATTACTTATTATATTTAATGGTTTCGAATTTCATTGGTCAGGTAAGCAATTAATTTTATCAATAAATGCTTTATTTTTCTTATTTTTTGAATCTTTTCATATTTTTTAGGGGTATCTCATTTTTCCTTCTTCTCTGATCATTCCTTGTATCCAGGGGTATT
>PNIT01000009.1 GCA_002878135.1 Candidatus Aciduliprofundum sp. | reverse complement strand
ATCACCTGTGTGAAGCCATCCATCCTTCCAGAGTTCCGCTGTTTTTTCAGGATCCTTGAAGTATTCACCTGTTAGCCATGGTGACCTTACAACTATCTCACCTATGCTCCTCCCATCCCATGGGACCTCCTTGCCCATGGAATCCACCACCTTAAGGTTAACGAATGGTATTGGTATTCCAGTACTAATCTTGTATTCAAATCTCTCCTCATCTTTCATGTTCTTTATCTTGTTCGTGAAGAGTGCTATGGTAAGAACAGGGCATGTCTCAGATAGGCCATATCCACCTATGGTGTTTATTCCATACTTTTCTGCCATCTTTGCAAGACCCTTTGGCAAAGCTGCACCGCCGATGACCACCTTCCATCCCTCCAGGTACTTGGCATAACTCTCTACCTCGGGATGGGTGAGTATCATGTAGAGTATGCTAGGTACCATCAACGATAGTGTAACATGCTCATTCTTTATCATCTCAAGTATCTTCTTAACATCATACCTGCCAGGCAGAACATATTTATTTCCGGTGAGAATCGTTGTATATGGCAATCCCCATGAATGCACATGGAACATGGGAACAAGGCTCATGAATACATCCTTATCCGTTACATATAAAGGCTCAACATGCACAGCCATGGCAAGGGATGTGGCGTGGAGAACAAGGTTCCTCTGGGTGAAAGTAACACCCTTGGGCAGACCTGTGGTACCAGATGTGTAGAAGATTGTGGCCCTCGTATTCTCATCAAGATCGGGGAATTCATATGGCTCTGATGATTTTAGAATTTCCTCATAGTTGTAATTGGGTGTCAGTATTGTCTTAACATCCTCATTCTTATCGCTGTAAACTATCCAGCCCTTTATGAAATCGAATAGCTGAGCGGCCCTCTCCACTATGGGAACAAACTCATCCCTTATTATAACGTATTTATCCTCAGCATGCTGCATGGTATAGAATATCAGCTCTGGAGGATACCTTATGTTAACTGTATGCAATGTTGCACCAATCATGGGCACAGCGTAATAAGCCTCCATATAATGGTAGGTGTCCCAATCCAGAACAGCGACAGTGTCACCTGGCTTCACACCGATTGAGATCAAACCACCTGCAATCTTGCTAATCCTTTCATAAAACTCCCTGAAGGTATACCTCTTTATGTCCTGGTAAACTATCTCCTGATCAGGGTAATTCCTTAGTGTTGCAGGGAACATATTCTTAAAATTCAGTTCAAACTTATAAGATGCCATAAAATTGTATCTTAAATACAATTAATAAATTTTTCTAAGTGGCAAAATTTT
>PNIT01000119.1 GCA_002878135.1 Candidatus Aciduliprofundum sp. | reverse complement strand
TTCTTGCTCCCATTTTATGGATCATGAATGCCTGAATTACAATTTTCTCCTCATCTGAATTAATTTCTTTCATCTTCCTTCCTCCATCTTTAATGGTCAATTTTTCACCAGTATCCAGATAATACCTCCATACTCTTTTAACAGTCGATTGACTTATTTTAAGATCCATGGCTATCTGTCTTATGCTAGATCCTCTTTTTCTGGAGTTAATGATATATGTGATTTTGCGTGAAGTAAGTTTCCTGTAGCCCATATCTGACCACAAGCTTTTTATGGTCAAATAATTCGGGACTATACACAGCATTTTTTTATATGGTAATACATTCTTAATTCGATGAACTATAAACTTGTTGTGGTAGTGAGGGAAGATCTTGAAATGTCCTGCGGAAAATTGGCTGCACAGGTGGCACATGCATCCTCTATATGCACTATAAATGCATACAGATACAGGAGAGAAACATTCGATAGATGGTGGTCAGAGGGCCAGAAGAAGGTGGTATTAAAGGTAAAATCCCTTGATGAAATGCTGGAGCTAAAGAAAAGGGCTGACGAAATGGGTATATTCAATTCTCTCATTCAGGACGCTGGTCTCACTGAACTTTCTCCAGGAACAATCACCGTTCTGGGTATAGGTCCTGAAAGGGAGATAATAATAGATAAGCTCACTGGATCTCTGCCCCTCTATTGAATCTTTATTATTTCACACACACCCTTTGACTGGAGTAGCCTTGCAAGCTGTTCGCTCAAGTATAATACATCTTCCTTCCTCATTACATAATTCCCATCAACATCGGCTACCTCCATTGGTATGATTACCCTCACTGGTATTCTCCTTATCTCCTCCGCCTCTTCCTTTTTCTCCTCTTTTATCTGTGTCTGCGGTTCCTCCTCATTTATATAGGACTTGAAAAGCCTCCTGAGATTATCATAGAGTATCCTTTCATGGTTTGTATAGGCATCAAGCCCAGAATTAGATCCATCAATTGCATCCTCCAGTGCCTGAAGTGCAATCTTACGGCATCTTATGCTCTTAAGTTCCTTGATCCCATTTTCAATACTCCTTATCTTCTGTGTGAGCTGGGCAATATATTTAACATCATCCTTCTGGATGGCACCCCTGATCTCCTCCTTTAATCTCCTCATTTCACTATCAACTCTCTTGAAGAATTCATCTGGAATCTCCTTGAGCTTTGACCTCGTATTCTTTTCATTCCTGATGAAGGAGTTCAATTCCTCCTCTACACCCGGCATTAATGGCATTATGTTTCTACTTCCTAATTAATTTTTTCAATGGAAAGCTCAGT
>PNIT01000070.1 GCA_002878135.1 Candidatus Aciduliprofundum sp. | reverse complement strand
TTACCAAAGATTCATTATATTTTGACCAAATCCTTTTATCCCTGTTTTCAATATTTACCATGGGGGTATAATTTTCGATCATGTTAGTCACCAATACCCCCATTTTTATCAAATTTTATCAAAAAATTAAATTTTATCAACTAAGGGTTGGTTAACAATGTTGAAATTCAGCATAGAAAATCTCCTCTCACATACAACTGGAATGGTTCCTGACAGTCCACTGTACAGGGAGGGTAAAACAAGGGATGCATACCTGAAGGGTATAGATAGAATTGCAGAGAGATCATTTCCAGGAAAAAGGGAGATATACAGTGATTTAAACTACATACTCCTGGGCTTCATAATAGAGAAACTCTATTCAGATTCCCTGGACAGGATATGGAGGAGGGAGATAGGTGAAGTTATAGGCCTTAAAAACTCATATTTCAATCCTGATATTGATAGGAGGAGAATTGCACCAACTGAGTATTCGGACGAGAGGGGACTACTCTGGGGCAAGGTGAATGATGAGAAATCTTATTACCTTGGGGGTGTGGCTGGCAATGCGGGACTTTTTTCAGATGCACATGACATAATTGAACTCATGCATTCCCTCATGCTTGGTAAAATAATAAAGAAAAGCACCATGGAGATGGCTGTGACCAACAGAAACAAATATCTGGGTGGCATATTTGGTCTAGGGTGGATGGTGAAAACTGAAAAAGGGCAGATAAGAAGTGAATCCTTCAACTACACGGGTTTTCTCGGTGATTATTCGCCCCATGGAACATTCGGCCATACGGGCTTCACAGGGACATCCCTGTGTGCTAACCTTGAAAAGAATGTTGTATGCGTACTCCTTTCAAATGCAACATTCCCCAGGAGGGGAAAAAGGGAGGGTATAATCAGGATGAGGAGATTATTTCATAACATTGTCTTTTCCAGCATTGATTGAAGATTCAATCTCATTCATCGCATACAGAAGGTTATAACCATTCCTCTCAAGGATCTCCCTTGCCTTTTCCTCACCTATTCCATACCTTTCCACAAGTATGTTCACTGCCCTCTGTTTGAGTTTTTTATTATAGAATGCCTTCATATGAATCATCATGTTACCATCCGTCCTTCCAGATTTTATGGCAATAGCAGTGCTTATGATGTTCAAAACCATCTTCTGGGAGGTACCTGCCTTCAATCTTGTTGAGCCCTGTATCACCTCTTCACCAGTATTAAGAATTATTGAATCTTCCGCAATACCAATCATGGGTGAATCAGGATTGTTCACTATGGCCACAGTGTAAGAACCCATATCCCTTGCATACCTGAGTGCTGAGATTACAAAAGGTGTGGTGCCGGAGGCTGAGATGCCAATGACGGTATCAAGATTTGATATATTTTTCATCTTCAACCCTGTTACAGCATCATTCTCCATATCCTCTGCATTCTCCACCGATCTCCTGAGTGCCTCCTCACCTCCAGCTATGAGGTAATCAAACCTGTCCCTTCCGAGGCCATATGTGGGCCACATCTCAATTGCATCCTGTGCACCTATTCTGCCGCTCGTTCCTGCCCCCACGTAGATCACCCTCCCTCCCTTCAAAAAATTCTTAAGTATGTTATCAACAATTTTTGCTATATTAATGAGCTGGCAGCCCACAGCCTCATATGCCCTTATATCCTCCAGGTGTATTGTTTCAACAATTCTGTATGTATCGAATTCAGCTATCCTTGAAGTCCTTGGATTGTTTCTTTCTGTAGGTGGTCTTTTACCATGTTCCATAATTTTTAATGGGTCTTCATTATTTTAATGTTATTCCACAAAATTTTTTATAAAAACATTCCATGGTCAAAATAATGCTAATGCACGATGAGATAATGGAAGAGCCAGAGGTCATATTGAAAACCTACAGGAGCGTTTGGCAATCAATTCCAAGAATCAGGCATGAAATGGAAAATTCAAGGTTGATTTTCATCACGGGTGATGGTTCCAGCTTCCATGCATCATTATATCTGGAACATATCCTGATGGATAATTCTCTGAACGCCAGGGCATTCCCAGCCACCGAATACGATCATTATTTCAAAAATTCTGATAAAAATGATCTTGCCATCATCTTCAGTCAGTCAGGTGAAAATGTGGATGTACTCAATGCCGCCAGGGCATGGAAGGAAAAGGGTAAAAGATTGATATCCATTGTAAATAATGAGGGATCAAGTCTGGAGGAGATATCAGATATAAGCGTATTCCTGAGGGCAGGAAAGGAGATGGCCATACCCGCAACAAAGACATACGTTTCAATGCTCATTTTCTCATACTCACTGCACCTTTCATTAAATGGTATTGAGGGTGATGAAAGGATATCACTCATTTCTCAAAGGGTGAAGGAGATCATAAAAAATGAGAGAATTCTGGAAGAAATCTCCGAAAGGATAAATGAGAGGATTTTCATCCTGGCATCAGGCCTGGACTATGTAACTGCCCTGGAAGGATCCCTAAAGCTTATGGAAACAGCCGGAGTCATCTCCATGCCATTTTATATGGGTGAGGTTTTCCACGGCCCCATTGAGATAATTGATGAGAATTCCACCGTATTTGTCATTGAAAATGATAGGATAAAGGGATCAATTGAAAAATTACTCAAATACACCAAACCATTAATAATAGGAGATGGGATAAAAAGTGACATTTTAATACAGTGCAAATTCAAAGAGGCGGGCCCCATCCTCAATGTTGTTCCATTTCAGCTTATCTCCTATTTTCTTGCATTAAGGAGGGGCAGGGATCCGGACAGGCCCCCCAGGCTTAAGAAAGTGGTTACTCATGGTTGATACTGAGATGCAGCTCGTGGGGGTAAAGATACCTGAATGCTTCAGCATAAACAGAATTTGCATATCTACCATAATATCTTGATAAATCCGTGATCCAGTTTAAATCCAGTTTCTGTGACCTGTGCTCCCTCAGTGCATTTAACTTAATGTTGAATTCATTGTCAATATTAATAAAAACATTCGGTTCATCTGAAGGGGAAAGTGCAAGAGATGGGGCACTGGATTTTACCTCACCATTTCCTATGTTTGGGAATTCAAAGAATAGGACAGATTGCATAACAGCCAATCCCACATTAATGTGGTCAGGATGAACCTCATACCTGAGGAAGGGATCATTGGTAATAACCAGGTCGGGTGAAAAATCCCTCATCTCTGGCAATAGGATATCCAGGAGTTCCCTGGGTGGGGGTGTGTATGTATCACCTATGCCAAGAAACTTAACATCACCAATCCCAAGTATTTCCGCAGATTCAAGCTGTTCCATCTTCCTTTTTTCTGCCATATTCTCTCCCTTCTTCCTTGTTCCCTTTGAACCATCAGTAACCACAAGGAGCCTGACACTTGCACCCCCCATTACAGCCTTAAAAAGGAATCCACCTGCGATTATCTCTGAGTCATCAGGATGAGGAGAGATTGCCATTATTCTTCTTGCTGAAAGCATTTTATCCATTCTTACTTTATCTTCCATTAAAGTGCTAACATGCATAATTTCCCTAATTTTTTAGATAAATTTAAATCTCTCGCCTCTTAAAGTAATATCCCATTTCTGATCTTTAATCAATGTTTCTGAAATTTTTTCCCATATTTATTCAATAGGTGTTGATTCTGGAAATTTTTAAATTTAACCTTGTCTTTTATCAACTATGGATCTAAAATTAAAGGATATAGTTGACTCAATAGTTGGAGAAAACATTGCATACAGGATAGCCCTTGAATATGATATTGTTAATTATTCATCCCTTGCAAAGAAGATAAAGAAAAGGGTAGATGAACTCAGTGGAAGGGATGTGCCCCTAAATACAATAGTAAAATTGTTAACCATGTACAGGAGGAAGGGATCAAACCTTATGGATCCCGCGGTAGCATTACACAGGGTTTCCATCTCATTAGATTATGATTATAGCAGGAAAACAATTCCCCTGGAAGAGCTACCAAAAACAAATTTTGTGGTTGCAGTTAAAAGCGGTGAAAATGTGGAAATACTCTACAAGGAAGAAAAGGAATCTGAATTTGCACTCATAAGGTTAAAAATGAAGGAGAATTTTTCAGAGATGCCAGGTATAACCGTTCTTGTGATATCAATACTTGAGATGTTTGGAATAGAGGTTAAACAGATCTACAGGATAGGACATGAGATCATGATACTTCTGAACAGGAGGGATGCACCCAGGGCCCTTGAGAAACTGGCATTCTATTCATCAATCCAGGGTAATTTTTCAAAAAATCATTAATTTTTCATAAATATGAAGAAAATTCATAAAATTAATATACTTAAAGGTATTCTGTGATTTAGTGATGTTATGGCAGATGAAAAGAGTGATACGAGGATACTGCTGGTCAGTACATTGATACTCTTCATAATCTCCATCTCCATGCTTTTCGGCGGTATCTATATGCAGGTTGTTCTTCATCAAACAAAGGCCCCATTGTGCTGGGTATCGTTGCAGGAATTCTTCTTGCCATATCCCTAGAACTGTGGAACTTTTCAGATCCTGATACACTTTACAGGGTAATGGCCTTTCAGGACAGGTTCCTGCTGGTCTGCTTCGGTTTTGCAATAGGTCTCGGTGCAATACTTCTTTATGGCCTCTATCTTTTCGTTCCACACCCCAACTTTGGAATTAAGAGTTTCTTTGTTCCCGGGATAATCATAGGTGGTATAATCTTTGGTGTAGGTGTAGGTATAGCAGGATATTTCCCGGGTACAGTATGGATAGCACTGGGCCAGGGTAGAAGGGACGCCATATGGGCAGTACTTGGCGGTTTACTCGGTGCCTTTACCTGGTCCGTTATATTTGGTCCCGTAAAGGATTTCTTCTGGAATACACTGAACTTCGGGCCTATAACATGGGCCAGCCTTGTAGGTGCAACAACAAGAATTGAGATATTTGCTGTGAGCCTTGTATTCGGAATCATACTTCTCCTTCTATTCTTTTTCCTTCCAAGATATCCGGGTCAGCCATTAAGGCAGTGCTGTTTTTCACATCTTCTAGGAAGAAACAAGGATGTGGTCAGGTTTGATGAACTCATTGAGGAGGAGAAGGAGAAATATCCAAAATCAAGGAATTTCATAAGGAGGATAACAAACGAGAGCAGTACATGGAATGCAAGGTATGTTGTTTTCCTTGGGCTTGAATTTACCATTGCAGCGGTAGCAGTTATAATACTTCACCAGATATTCGGTGAATCAACAACATACTCCTGGATAGGCGCTCAGCTCTCATATCTTGTCAACCCGGTCTGGGCAGCATCAAATCCATATTTCCAACTGTTTGGCGGCATGCATCTTGTGAATGGTATTCCAGTGAACAATCCATTCAGTGAGATAGGATGGGAACCACTTTCAGATCTTGGAACCTTCCTTGGAGGCTTTATATCTGCACTATTCATATCAAAGAGATTTATGGGTTTCAAGCCACAGGTTCCCAAGGTCTGGGAGCACAGGTTCGGTCCCAGCAGGAAATTGAGGGCCATAGGATCCTTCGTAGGTACCTTCATGGTTCTATTCGGTGCAAGGATGGCAAATGGATGTGCATCCGGTCATATACTCAGTGGAAACATACAGATGGCAGTATCAAGCTTCGTTTTCATGGTGGTAGTATTACTCAGTGCCTGGGTAACCCTTTATACGGTGCTCCATCTGAAAATTAATAAAAGGGGATACAGATGAATTCCCAATTTTTTTATTTTTGCATTTTTACTAAAGTAGATAATGGAAAGTTTGAAAAAGGTATTTCATATATTGAATAAGGATCTCTATGTACGATCTAACATCAATTCAAATGTTATTGTCCGTTATATCCGGAATCCTTGTTGGATTTTCATTAGGTTTAATAGGAGGAGGTGGATCCATACTTGCAATTCCTTTACTTATATACTTTGTGGGATACGATCATCCACACATAGTGATAGGTACAACTGCCCTTGCTGTAAGCATTAATGCTTTCCTTAACCTAATACCGCATGCAAGGGAAAAGCATGTAAATCTCAGGAAGGGCATGGTATTCAGCATACCAGGTATTGCTGGCGTCCTCACCGGAGCGGAGCTTGGTCTTTTAACCCCCGGAAAAAAGCTCCTCTTCATATTCGCAATACTGATGATAATCATAGCCATTTATATGCTCAGGAGGAAATGCATAAATGAATCCGTAAATCCAAAGACAAAACCATCATATTTGAAATTGCTTGGCATAGGTTTTCTTGTTGGGTTTGCATCAGGTTATTTTGGCATTGGAGGAGGTTTCCTCATAGTTCCGAGTCTGATATATTCTGCAGGACTTAACATAATACAGGCAATAGGTACATCGCTCATTTCCGTGGGTATATTTGGGGCAGTAACAGCTATCAGATATTCACTTAACGGTGATCTGAATATCATAATCACCATTCTCTACGTAACGGGCGGCATATTTGGTGGATGGGTAGGAGCACACTTTGCATCAAGGCTGTCAAGGAGAACACTGACAAAGGTATTTGCAATAATCATCATATTGGTTGCAATATATATGCTGTACATGAATTTCACCGCATTCCTTTAAACCTTTCATAAAACGTCCGAAACCAATAATTAAATATGCTCAAAATGTTCTAGAATTATGGGAATTATTGTCTGGAGGATTTATGAAAAGCCCATACCTGAAGGATACAGAATACTCTTGGATGGCCTTTGGCCCAGGGGCATTCAAAGAGGAAATATTGATTACTGGGCTAGGGAATTTGCACCATCTTCAGAACTGAGGAAATGGTTTTCACACGACCCAAATAAATGGGATATATTTATAAAAAGGTACAGGGAGGAGCTGGAGAAAAAACCCAACCTGAAGGATTTCATAGATATCTTAAGAGAAAGGCTTGAGAATGGTGACGTTATCTTTTTGTACGCTTCTAGGGAGAGATCCTTCAATAATGCCGTGGCCCTGAAAAAGATCATTGAGGAAATCATGTTAGACCATTGATCATAGATTTAAATAATGAGATTCGATAATCCAGATATGAAGTTCCTTTCTGTTGATGGCGGTGCAACAAAAACAATATCTGTTGTTTATGATGATTCATTTGAGATATATTCCGCCGGTGTATCAGGTCCAACAAACTTCAGGACAGCGGGTATGGCAGCATTCAGGAAAAACATAAGTGATGCTGTTAACCAGGTTTATTCAGATGATATTGAGGAAATGACCTTTGCACTGCCAGGAATAAAGGATACAAGTAAATCCACATCCATGGTGATGGAGATTTTGCAATCAATCTTCAAATCAAGGAGACTGAAAATTTATAATGATGGTGAGGCAGGTTTCCATTCAAGGTTTCCTGAGGGTGAGGGAATTGTGGCTGCAGCGGGAACAGGCATGGTATGCTATGGAAAGCTTGAAGGAAAATCCCTCAGATCCTCCGGCTGGGGCTGGTTTCTTGATGATGAGGGTGGTGCATTCTACATAGCAAGGAGGGCACTGCAGGAGGTGGTGAGGATAGTGGACGGCAGGGCGGATCATGATTCCATCCTGGTGGATATAATTGCTGAAAGGTTAAACCTCAAGGAATATGGTGAACTAATTAACATCATATACAGAGGGAGGATAAACATAAAGGAGATATCGTCCCTTGCAATACTTGTTTCATCATCCGCAGAGAAGGGTGATCTACTCTCAAAGAAAATCATGGAGGAATCAGCTTATGAGACTTCCAGGGCCATCCTTGCCACATATAGAAAGCTTAATTTTCCAGAAAATATAGGCATAAGCGGTTACGGTGGTGTTTTCAGGTCAGGAGGATGGTACTGGGAGATGGTTAAGGGTTATACAGACAAATTTATACATAATTCAGAATACAGGGACCCTTACTTTGGCTATGAGGCCATAATAGGTTCCATGGTACTCACCTACAACTCACTGGGTATTGATGTGGAATTGAGGGATCTTGAGGATCTAAGGAAACAGCTGAATGAAAGGATTCAATCCATCGAACCATCCAGGAGGAGGAAATATCTCTATTTCTGATCAAAAAATCCCAGGTCATGGAAGCCGAGTATGGCATATATTGATGATATTATATTCTCATATTTATCCCCGAATGCTGCAACATACCCTATGTTTCCATCAAGGAGGGGTGAATCGTAGGGTATACCTGTGTTTATGAATACACAGGAATTCCTGCTGCACAGCCTGTTTATCTCAGCATACCTTCCGTTAAGATGCAGATTCTTTCCTATGATTATTATGTTTGCCCCCTTCTTTTCATCCTCAATCTCCATAGGGCTCACACTAATTCCAATGTTCCTTAATCTCACCATCACCCTTGATATGATTGCCCTCATGTATGATGTTTTCCCAGCATAGTATATGAATATATCTTCAGATGGATCCATGATCCTTTTCCTCAGCCACTTTGGAACACTGAACGATAAAGAGAACATGATCTCCTCAGGTGGATTATACTTCCTTTTTCTTTCCAGATAAAGGGAATTTAACCTTTCCTCACTGCCCGATGATCCGAGGTTTTTCAGGTGATCATATATATTCTCTGCAAGGTAGGGATCAACACATTCAAGTATGTCTGCCCCATTGAGGAAGGAATTCCTGACAATCTCACCTGGTGAAAAGTTGTCAGAGATTGCCTTCATATCCAGAGAGTCTGTTATCACAAGACCACCGTATCTCATCTCATCTCTGATTATTTTGTATACCTTCTTTGAAAGGGATGAGGGTATTCCCTCATCTATGGCATCGAATGCAACGTGTGAGACCATGATACTCCTAACACCCTCCTCAGCAGCCCTTATGAAAGGTGCCATGGTATTCCTCACAGAATCAATACCCCTTCTGTCCCTGGGAAGTTTCTCGTGCGGATCCTCGACCACAGAGCCATTTCCGGGGAAATGCTTGGCTGTAGCAGATATCCCGAAATCCTGAAGGCCCCTTATGAATGCTGCACCATTTCTTGAAACCTTATCAACATATTCACCGAATGACCTCTCCAGAACAGATGCATTCTCCTTATTTGAAAGAACATCAATAACAGGTGCAAGATCCCAGTGAAATCCAAGGTCATGGAGTTCCTTTCCTGTTATGGCTCCGGAATAGTAGGAGATATTTTCATTGTCGATTAAACCGAGTGCATAGTTGCTTGGAGGATAGTTTATTTCCCTTATCCTTGCTACATTCCCACCCTCCTGGTCCACGGCTATGAGGGGTTCTCGGAGCTTGAATTCCTTGATGTAGAGATTCTTTATCCATTTAATGAGTTCCGAGAGATCCTCAAGATTTTTAAAATCATCAGACATTATTATTATTGATACAGGTTTTATTTTTTCAAGCAGTTTTCTGCTACCCTCTCTGTCACCATGTAGCAGGCCCACCTGCATCAACCTGCCGCTTTCCATTTCCATCACTCTTCAACCTTTTATTTCCTCCATGACTGCACCAGTATGGCCATCCAGGAGGAGTATTATCTTCTGGTCCTTGTGTGCCATCTCAACATACCAGACAGGTATATGAACAAGGTATACATCCGCTATCTCAACATTGATCTCCGCAGACAGAAAACCGTGCACCATTCTCTGAAGTCTCCTAAGCTCCCACTGCTGTATCCTCACCTTGCCCTCCACCCTTGCCTTCTCCATGCTCATGGTACCATTCAACATCTTCACTGGGTTTGATGAATCCTGTGGGGTGATGTTTCTTGCATTTGCAAGATTGAATATGTAATCCGGTGGCTGATATAGGTTAAGGTTCTCCACTGCCACCACTGGATATTTAACTGTTCCAACATCAGTTCCAGATACTATGACAGTTCTCATCTGAACAGTGGGTCCAGCTATACCTCCCCTTCCACCCATCTGCACACCAACAAATCCTCCTGGCTGCACCTCCTCCCTCTTGTACTTGTACTGTGCTGAAAAGCCTGCATCAATGATCCAGTAGGGTACATATGAGAGCTGTACGTTCTTCAATTCACTCTTTTCAAAGAGGTGCCTGTGGAGTATTGACCTGTCAAGATATGATCTAACTATGCCAATGGCCTGATCCTTCAGAGGAACCCTGATGTCCAGAATGTAGTGCCTGTGCACCTGTGACCAGCCTGCAGAACCAAGGGTGATGGATGTTCCGCAATATGGGCATACCACCATGGCCTCACCAGGCTGTGGATTGAGTGGAGCTCCGCAATTTGGGCATTTCATCTCCTTCAGGATATTATCCTGCTTTGATACGGTCTGTGCAACACTCCTTCCACCCTGCTGAGGTGCACCGCACTTAGGGCAGAAGAGTGAATCATCGGGTATCTGTGCACCGCATTTCCAGCAATACATTTATTCCACCTTCCATCCACAGTTGGGGCAGAACTTTGCACCCGGGGGTATATCCGCACCGCACTTTGGACATTTCAAGATCAACTGTTTTCCGCAGTTTGGACAGAACTTTGAATTCTTGGGTATTGTGGCACCGCAGTAGGGGCATTTAATGGTATCAAGCGATGTAAAATCAAAACCGCAGTTGGGGCAGAACTTTGCATCGGATGGTACGGTTGAACCGCATTTGGGGCATGTTTTAGTCTTTTCTTCCTTTGGTGCTGGCTGCTGCATTCCCTGTGAAATGCTGGATGCCATGGGATATGCCATTCCGGCACCTGCACCTATACCGACACCTATACCGGCACCTGCACCTGCTGCACCTGATGGATTGTTTGCAGCATCGACCATGGCCTTACCTGCCTGCAACTGAAGGTAATTTACACCAAGCACCTGCATGCTTGATCTCTGATCTATTGCCTTCTGTACCTCCTCAGGCAGGGATATATTCAGGCCTGATATCTTGTTTATCTCTATACCATACTGGTCAAATGCCTGCTTTGAATTTGCAATCACCGCCTCTTCTATGTTCATCAGGTTTGAGGGTATATCTAAAACAGAGATTCCCTGGTCCTTCATCTTGCCAAGGATATTGTAGATGAGCATTACCATCTGATCCCTTATCCTGCTCTCAACATCCGCTGATGTTTCATATGAGAAGGTTCCCACGAACTGGTTTATGAAAAGTGAAGGATCGGAGATCCTGTACCTCATCTCACCATAGAGTCTGAGCATAACTATGCCGAAGTCCTTATCCTTGAAGGCATAGGGTTCCTTTGAACCGAATTTTGCGTCCATTATCCTCCTCTGAAGATAGTAGACCTCGGCCTGCTGCTGAACACCTGATAGAAGTTTTACTATCTCACCCACCACGGGTGCATTCAGAGATGTGAGCGCATATCTTCCCGGCTTGTCTATGTATGCGAGCACCTTTCCATCTCTGAAGAATACAGCCGTCTCATCCTCCCTCACAACTATATTGTCATTCAACCTAATGTTTCTTGGAACCTTCCACATCACATTTCCCTGCTTGTACTGATCCTCCCATTCTATGGTAGTAGCACCTATCAGGCTATTTCCGCTTGTAAAGCTCTCCTTCTTTCTGAACATACCTATACACCACCATAAAGCAATCTGTCCCTTGAACTGTTCAGGGACATAAGATCATTTATGGTAACATCAATGGAGCTAAGAATTGAAAAATCGTAGTTTCCAGAGCTGCAAGAATCCTTAAAATTCTTCACACCTTCATCGAGTTTAACAATATCATCATAGATCTTCATATCAAGATCGTAAAGTGCAGAAATCTTATCCTTTCCTATCCTTACAGGAGGAGAGATGCCAGAATAACCAGCCTCGTGATGCCTTATTTCACCCGCGAGCGCCTGTATCCTTGACCTTACAATGCCAATCCTCTCAAGATCCCTGAAAATACCATTTGAAACAAGCGCCTGCTCAGCAAGCTTTAGGTTTTCAATTATGTTTAACATCTTTTTATAGAGTTCATTTTTCAGATATATATCAGCATCCCTGAGATCCTCGTTTACCCTGTAACCGTGATATCCGGGGAAAAGTAATTGCAATTTTTTTATTGCCCCTCTATCCTCCACAATTTCTTCCCTTATATCATCCATAGTTTATGCATTTAAAAAGTATATTTAAAACTTGTTTTTAATTAAACAGAAGAGTAATCAATTTTAAATATATCTAAATGTTATGGTGAAGGAGTGATGGAATG
>PNIT01000152.1 GCA_002878135.1 Candidatus Aciduliprofundum sp. | reverse complement strand
CTGCCGTACTTCCAGAAGACCACATACTTCAACCAGCTGGCAATACTGAAGCTGAAGATTGAATCGGAAATCGCCGAAATGGCAAAGAAATACAACCAGTCAGCATACCTGCTACTGCAGAGGTATGGAGATTTCGTATACCTATCCTATTATGTAAATCCACCTATCCTTCCCATAGACCTTCAGGATACGGAAAGGATAAAATCAATATACCACCTGTTCATTAAAATAATATTTGAATGAGATGAAAGAGTGATGGTAAAATGCAGCTGTGCGAATACATGACAAACTTGGCGTATGTACTGTTTGGGTCTGAAAAAAAGATCATATCTACAGAATTGCAGACGGTGTTGGCCTTTGATGCCGTCCTCGCATATATATTAATAAGCAATTCAGGGAACCTTTCAAACTTTTTGTTCAAGATAACAGATGTCCCAGAAGATTACAGAGAAGAGATGGAAAGGACACTTATTGAAAAGGGCTGGAAGATCAGCAGAACCCTTGCAGAGTTTTTCCTTGAAATTGATTTTTCACTTTTAGAGATCCATGTCAATCTGGTTGGAAGGGGAAGAATAAGCAATCAAGTATTTATCTCAGTGCCGAGGTGAAAAGATGAAACTGAATGAATATGCAATCGGCCTGACAGCCATACTGTTTTGGATGCGGTACGGAAAACTGAAACATCACATTGAACCTCACATAATTGACATCTACAAACACTATGAATCAGACATAGAAGAAATTATTGAGGTCAATTCACATATTATCCTCAAAATAATTTACAGGAATGGCTCAGCTGTAAAAAGAGAATTCAGCGGAATACTTTACATCCTGCACATTAAAAATTTTAAAATCAATGCACCTGATATCGAGTTTGAATTACACGGCAGAATCAGCCCGCACAGATTCTTTGTAATACAGGTCTGAGGATAAAATGATTTCCAAAATGATGAGGTGAAAAGATGCGATTGAGTGAGTATGTAACCAATATAGCCCGCCTATTGTTCGGGGCACAATATAGATATATATTTTGTAACAAATACTCAACACCAGTCCTTTACACATATGTAACAAATATACACCCCATAAATTCCGAGAATTGTTCTGGCAATATGTCAAATATTATTTTTGAGTTAAGGGATGTCTCAGAAGAATATAAAGAAAAAGTGCAGAGAACAATCATTGAAAGAGGATGGGAAGTCAGCAGAAACCCGCTAACCTATTTCTTAGTAATTGATTTTTGCAAATTTAGTGGTAGTAAATTTATTTATATTGATTTATTCGGCACAGCTAATCAAAACTACAAAAATTATTTGCATCTATAT
>PNIT01000175.1 GCA_002878135.1 Candidatus Aciduliprofundum sp. | reverse complement strand
CTTTACTGTGGGCGTAGTGGAACCAACCGCCTCAGCTATCTTCCTGTAGGACAATCTCGGGTTTTCATTCATTAAATCCAATATCTTAAAATCAAGGTCATCGAGCTTCATATTTTAATGAAATACTCTCTCCATATAATTTTTTTTACATATTTACAAATGTAAAAAGACATAAAGAAATATGAGGCATTATATCTGAATACGGTGATCAGAATGGTAAAGGATCCTGTTTGTGGAATGGAAGTTAAGGAGGACACTAAGTTTAGGAGTGATTACAATGGTAAAACCTACTATTTTTGCAGTGAGTCCTGCAAAAAACAGTTTGATAAAAACCCTGAAAAGTATGTAAGGGAGAGGAGATCGCGCGGTTGCTGATAGATGCCCAGAGATCCTGTTTGCGGGATGTACGTGGAGGAAAGTGAGAATGCAATAAAAAGTATCAGGTATGGAAGGACATACTATTTCTGCAGTGAATCATGCAGGGAACAGTTTGAAAGGCCTGAGAAGGAATTTAAAAGAATAAAAAGATTGATGATTATCTCTTGGGGATTAACTATTCCGGTGCTTTTCCTCACCTATTTCCCTGTCATACCTTTTTCAGTGTACATAATGTTCTTTCTTGCAACCATAAACCAATTTTATCCTGGTTCAAGGTTTTACAGGGGTACCTATGATGCCCTCAGGAATAGAACAGGGAACATGGATACATTAATCTCCATGGGAACTACGGTTGCATGGTTTTTCAGCACCCTTGTAACATTCTTTCCGGGGATGTTCAGGACTAACAATGTTTATTTTGACACATCATCCATAATCATATCCCTGGTTCTGACGGGTACGTACATGGAAACACTTATGAAGAAAAGGGCAACGGATACTCTTGAGAAACTTATTTCACTTCAGCCCAGGACTGCACACATCATTTTGAATGGTGAGATTGTTGATCTACCTGTTGAAAGGATAAGGGAAGGGGATTTAATCCTTGTAAAACCTGGTGAAAGGATACCTACGGATTCTATTGTAATTGAGGGAGTCACTGATGTGGATGAGTCCATGTTAACAGGTGAGAGTTTACCCGTTAAGAAGGGTCCTGGGGAGAAGGTAACAGGGGGAACCCTTAACAGAACGGGTTCAATAAAGATAAGGGCTGAAAAGGTGGGGGAGGATACTGCACTGTCAGAGATAATAAGGATAGTTGAGAATGCATCAACTGAAAAGGTACCTATACAGAGACTTGCGGACAGGATTTCATTATACTTTGTTCCTGCCGTATTGATTTCGGGATTGGCTTCTTTCCTTTTCTGGTATTTTCTTGGAGGAATAGGTCTCACATTTTCCTTACTTGTTT
>PNIT01000121.1 GCA_002878135.1 Candidatus Aciduliprofundum sp. | reverse complement strand
GGTAATGAAATTTGCTCAAATAATTTTAATAGAAGTAGACAATTCATCCCCTATGAATCTTGATAGAATTTTTGAAAATGTTGATGCAATCCTCATATACAACCAGGGTGAGCCTGTTGTTGACCTAAATTTCTTCTATTTTACCAGGCTCCTGGATTCCGGATTGTTTGAGGGATCATACCTCTATATTGATAGGGAAAAAAGATCAATCATAACAAGTGAGCTTGAGGAAACATCTGCTAAGAAATCTGGCTGGGACGTTAAAATATTCAGGAAAGGAAATGAAAGGGATGATTTAATTAAAGAATTAATCTCAGGAAAAAAGAGGGTGGGTATATCTTACTCAACATTTACAATAAAGGAATTCAATAACCTGAAGGGTAGGTTCCAGGATGTTGAATTCATAGATATTGATCCATATTTGAGCCAACTCAGGCAGGTTAAGGATGATTTTGAAATATCATTGATTAGGGAGGCTGCCAGGATTGCGAGCAATGCATTTGAAGATGTTTTGAATTACATAAAGGAGGGTATGACAGAGAATGAACTGGCTGCTTACCTCACCTATATACTTATGAAAAATGGTGCACAGGAGAATGCGTTCACACCAATAATAGCATTCGGTGAGAATTCTGCAGAACCCCATTATTTCTCAGGTTCTAGGAAACTGAAAAGGGGTGACTTTATTCTTATGGACTTTGGTGCAAGGTACAGGAAATACAATTCAGATATCACGAGGACAGTGGTCTTCGGGAGATCAAATGAAAAGCAGAAAAGGATTTACCAGGTGGTGAGGGAGGCACAGGAGATTGGAATAAATGCAATCGCTGAGGGAAAAAATGGTAAGGATGTGGATACTGAGGTAAGGAATTTTATAGATTCCACGGAATTCAAGGGGCTCTTCATACATTCCACTGGGCATGGTGTAGGCCTAGCTGTGCATGATCACCCTGCTCTCTCACAGGCATCTGATCTAGTACTAAAGGAGGGAATGGTTGTGACTGTGGAACCCGGTGTGTATGTGAAGGGATTTGGTGGTGTAAGGATAGAGGATGATGTTCTTGTGAGAAAGGATGGGAGGGAGGTTCTAACCACAGCTCCCAAGGAGCTAATTGAAATGTAGAAAATTATATATATTGTATTAAGATAACACATATCATGGACTACAAAAAAATTCTATCTATTGTTTTAGTGATATCTCTGATAGTACCATTCTCCCTTTTCCTGACGGTGAATGTAACAGCGACACCTTTTTCGAAGGTTCTTGCAAAACCCAGCTCCCCCACAGGTTATTCTCCTCAGCAGATGCAGGCTGCCTACAATGTTGACACCCTGATAAAACAGGGGTATGATGGAAGCGGGACCACCATAGTTATAGTTGATGCATATGGAAGTTCAAGCATTACAACTGATGTGAATTATTTTGATTCCTATTTTGGTCTACCCCAGATCAAATTGAACATATATTATCCTGAGGGAAAGGTGAATGCAAAGAATACTGGCTGGGCACAAGAGACAACACTTGATGTTGAGTGGGCACATTCCATTGCCCCAGGAGCTACCATTGACCTTGTTGTTGTAAAAAGTGCAAGTTTCAGTGATCTCTATGCCGGTCTGCAGTATGCAGTGAACCTTAAGAGTTCCACAAATGTTGTGGCCATTTCCATGAGCTTCGGGGCTGCTGAATCACAGACACCCACCAGCACACTTTCACAGTGGGATTCACTTTTCTCAACAGCAATATCATATGGAATTACACCCATAGCATCATCTGGTGATAATGGAGCATATGATGGTACATCATCACTCACAGTGAATTTCCCAGCAAGTGATCCAAATGTGCTCAGCGTAGGTGGAACAACCTTGACCATAACAAACAATGCATGGAATGGTGAAACAACATGGTCAGGTTCTGGAGGAGGATCAAGTTCCTACTTTGCAGAACCATCATATCAGAAATCTGTTTCACTCATAACCAACGGATACAGGGGAGTTCCAGACGTTGCATATGATGCAAATCCAAATACTGGTGTATCTGTTTATTACTCTGGATCATGGTACGTATTCGGCGGGACAAGCATAGGTGCTCCTCAGTGGGCAGGACTTATAGCCATAGCATCCCAGATACAGGGCCACGGTCTTGGTCTTGTTCAGAATGTTATATATTCACTTGCCTCTGGAAGCAGTTATTCCCAGTATTTCCATGATATTGTTTCAGGCCCAAGCAATGGGTATTACAATGCTGGACCTGGCTGGGATTATGTAACAGGTTGGGGAACGCCCATAGCCTCCGCTCTTGTCCCCAAACTTTAATTTTTTTTTTTAAAAAAAATTTAAATAACATCTGCCCTTATGGATTTTTACCTAAACCGGTGTATAAATATGTCTCAGAAAATGGCTGAAAGAGCAGCGGCGAAAAAGATAAAGGATAAATGGAAGGCGAAGACATGGTACAGGATACTCACACCTGAGAGCCTTGGTCTGAAGGAGATAGCGGAGACTCCGGCGGAAACACCAGAACAGGTGATGGGAAGGGTGGCTGAAACAACCCTGTACAACATAAATGGTGACATAAAGAAGGAATATGTTAAGTTATACTTCAAGGTGAACAAGATAGATGGGAATCAGGCATTCACACAGTTCATAGGGCACGATGTTACACAGGATTACATAAGAAGGCTTGTAAGGAGAAGGAGATCAAGGATAGATGCAATATTTCCACTCACCACACTGGATGGTTATACATTGAGGGTAAAGATTACGGCCATAGCTGACAAGAGGATAAACTCATCCCTGAAGAGTGCCATAAGAAAGAAGATTATGGAAGCCGTCCTGAACAATGGAACAAAAATGAATTTTTATGAATTCGTGAATTATATGCTGTCAGAGAAGATAGTTCAGGACATTGAAAAGAATGTAAAACCCGTCTACAATATAAAGAAGATTGAGGTAAGGAAATCCAACCTACTCTCCATTCCATCAGCTTCCTGATGCCGGGGTGGCTCAGCTGGTAGAGCGTCGGACTCATAGGGTTCCTTTTAAAAAGGACTTGGGAAATCCGAAGGCCCCGGGTTCGATCCCCGGCCCCGGCACATAATCCCAGTCAATATTTTTTGAATATCCTGAGTCCTGAGGTAATCTTTGGAAAGAAGTATGTTGATTTCTGAGGCATAATTAAACCCTTCAGGGCATATCTCCATACATCCTCCGGTGAAGGTGGATTAAATATGAAGGCAGCATCCCTTGGACCGCATTTCATATCCTCAATTCTTCTGAATGTTTTAACATTATCCATATTTATCTCCATTTTGATTACCTTTTCCATGATAATTTTTTCAAATATAAATGCGAATGGCAGATCATTTCTCTCCTTCAACTTAAGTGAATAGAATCTTCCTCCGTTGCACATCAAGGGATAATTCCTCTCTGTTATATCTTCAATGATCTCCATTTCAAAGTATTCCTCCATCCTTTCCATATCAAGGTTCGCATCCTTTACCAGCTTGTATGAGGGTAGGATGATTAGAGAATCCTGATCAATGTTCACAAAGGCAGCCATTATCCATCCTCCCGTTCCTCTGTTCCTATAATAATCCACTGCAGCCGAAAACCTGTGATGGCCATCGGCAATCACAAGATCCCCAGGATCGCAGTCTATGGAGGAATTTGATGAGTATAATCTGTTAATAACACCTTCAGGTTCCTCACCCCATGCTATAATATTCTCTCTCTCCAGATTAAAACAATTTTTATTACCATCCCTGTAGAGGAGGAAGATTGGTTCAAGGTCAAATCCTGTTCTCTCAAGAATCCTCAGCCTTTGAATCTTTGGTTCCATAAAGATCTTCTCATGTGGATGAACATGATCCCTGGCGTAATCGAGGTTAAGTATACCTATGAAACCCCTTCTCCTGTATACCCTTTTACCATGGATGAATTCCTGCTCGTATGGATAGATATTTTCATTCTCATCCTCCCTGAAAATACCATCAGAGATGAAGGATCTGATAAGATCTAGGGGATCCTCCCTCCTGGATGGTAATATGATCCTTGAGAAGTTGTATCTACTCCTCCTCAGGTATTCCCTCCTTCTCTCGGGTGTTATCTCATCGAAGGGAAGTGTTAGGTAGGGGTCCAGTGGGTTTAGATCACTTGAATAACCTATACCCTTGAATCCCTTTATCTGGTCCATGCTTGGTTAATTTAATACAATTATTTAAATTTAATGTATAGATAATATCATTAAAGAAATTTTATATACATAAATGTCATTAAAGTATCTATGACCAACAGGATAGATTTGAAACAGGATGATATGCCGGACTTCTGGTACAACATACTGCCAGATTTACCAGAGCCACTGCCCCCTCCAAGGGATGTTTCTGGGAAATCCATAGATGTTCTAAGGAGAGTTATACCTTCAAAAGTCCTGGAGCACGAGTTTTCAAACGAACGTAAGATAAGGATACAGGATGAATTGCGTGAACTTTATTTTCAGGTGGGGAGACCAACGCCTGTAATAAGGGCAAAAAGGTTTGAGAGGCTATTCAACTCACCCATAGAGATATACATGAAGATGGAGGGCTATACATTCTCAGGATCCCACAAGATAAACAGTGCAATCGTTCAGGCCTACTATTCAAGAATGGATGGTGCATCACTCGTCACCACAGAAACTGGTGCTGGACAGTGGGGGATAGCAGTTTCACTCGCCTCCACTCTGAACGGTCTCAGGGCAAAGGTATTCATGGTGGGTGCATCATACAAACAAAAGACGTACAGGGTGACAATGATGAGGATGCTGGGGGCAGAAGTTCATTCCAGTCCAAGTGATCTAACGAGCATAGGAAGGGAACTCCTTAAGGATGAAAGGAAGAGGAATGGAAGCCTTGGAATTGCAATAAGTGAGGCGGTTGAATACGCAATGCAGAACAATGGAAAATACAATGTTGGTAGTGTTGTAAATGCTGATATACTCTACAAGACAATAGCGGGTCTTGAGGCAAGGAAACAGCTTGAGATGGAAGGAATAGAACCTGACTACATAATAGGTGTTGTGGGTGGAGGATCAAACTATTCAGGGCTTGCATTCCCATTCTATCCTGATTACAAGGATACGAAATACATAGCGGCAGGATCACTGGAGGTACCCAAGATGACCAGGGGTGAATACAGGTACGATTTCCCGGACACGGGTAAAATCCTTCCACAGCTGATGATGTTCACCATAGGATACGATTTCATTCCACCACCCATATACTCTGGAGGTCTGAGGTACCATGGTGTTGCGCCCACCCTGAGCCTTCTCATGAAGAGGGGTATTGTATCACCAAGGGACTACGATCAGGATACAATATTCAGGTACGCTGAACTATATGCAAGGGCTGAGGGATACATACCTGCACCTGAGACAGCACACGCGTTACCCATTATAAAGGAGATTGCGGAGGAAGCAAAGAGGGAGGGCAAAAAGAGAATACTCATGAGTTTCTCAGGCCACGGGCTTCTTGATCTGGGGTCCTACGCCACCCTCTATTCTGGCAGTACATCATAAAATCTTTATGCTCTTCACATTTTTTATTGCCTTTATTTTTGGTATAATCTCACCAGGGAGAGGTTCCTCTGTGATTATGTAAAGCCTGGGTTCCTCAATGAACTCAGGATCCTCTACTATTGCCTGCCTTATGTTTATTCCATACTGGGCTATGATTGTGCTCACGGCTGCGATTATACCCGGTTCCTTGGGATCATGTGCAGTGATCTCCATGGCCCCAAAACCTATGGTGTTTGCCACCTCCTTGAGACTAATTGATGCCTCTATCTTTTCAAATATTTTTGAAAGTTCCTCGTTGGATGAAATCTCCCTAATGACACTCTTTACCACCCTCTGATCCACATTGCTTGCCCTTGCCAGGGATTTATTTGGTATCTCAACATCGTTACAGAATATCCTTCCATTCTTAACTGATAGACCATAGAAAAGCATCTTTTTAATGACCCTCATCTGTGAGGGTGAATTTCTGAATTTTTCCTGCACAATATTCTTTATCATCTTTGACATTGAATTCAACTATTATCACAAAATATATAAACATTTAGTATAATTTTATCATCAATTCACAGCCTTTCAAAGGTGGTATAAATTTTCTTGAAGAAATCACTCTTCAATATGGATTGTATGATATTTCAATAAAATGGGGTCAAGGACATAGTATTAATCTCCTTGACCATAGGCAGTCACCACATGAAGGTGAATTCCCCTCGCAGTCTATAGTGGTATCCTGAACAAAGTGACATTTTTTATCAGCAAAAACACAGTCAACACAGGAAGGGTACAAAGATGATTTAACTATCCATCTGAACCTCCTGTATTCATTGCTGTACCATATATCCCTTAGGTCCCTTTTCATTATGTTTCCGAATGAGTATCTCTTAACAATCTTTTTCCTGCCGAATATGTATTCCGGATACTCGTGCAGGAACCTGTAGCAGGGTATAACCTCACCATCCCAGGCAATCACAGTGCTCCTCCTCTCCATGAAATCACATACCCTCTCCGTTTTGAGCGAATATTCAGCTATCCTTGTCATTATCCTCCTCGACATCGCTCTCCTCAGGAATTCATCGAAATAATCCTTAAAATCAGAGCTGTTGTAAAGAATCTCATCCTTCTGGGATTCATCCAGTGGAAGTAGCTGAGAAACAAGGATCTTTGAAACACCGAGTGAATCTGCAACATCAACAATATCGGGAAGTGTAGCTATGTTTGACCTCATTGCCACAAACTCTATCTCTAGCTCAGGCAGGTCACTTCTTAAATCCTTTTTTATTTTGTTTAATCTATCTATATTTCTATATATAATATTTGATGATATCCCCCTGATCTCCAGGAATCCCTGTTCCTGGGGTGAATCCAGTGAAAATATTATCCTCTTCACGCCCCTTTCAACGATTAATCTGGATATTTTTTCATTCAAAAGTGTTCCATTTGTTGAAATCTCAACACCATACCTTGGAGGTATGAGCTTTAGGAACTCAATAAATTTTTCATGTACGAGGGGCTCACCTATGCCACCAAAGTGTATATCCTCAAGATCCTCAAATTCATCCGCATCCCTGAGAACCTTATTAAAAATGATCCTGTCCATACTTCCAACTGGATCTTTCCAGAAATTCCTGTAACACATCCTGCATGAAAGGTTGCATCCGCTTGTAATCTCAACATAGATCTTCTTCAGTGGATCCTCCTTCAATACAATATCAGCATCGTTGAGGCTGAGCATTACCTATAGTAAGATGCACATTAAATTAAATCTTTTTCCTTTTAACCTCAGATGAAGGGTCCGAAGAGGTTTTCCATTGCCTTTATCTCAACTGTTCTCAAGATCCTCTGAACCGCAGGAACTGAAATCTTAAATTTTTTTGCAATATCCTTCAGCTTTGCCCTCTTTGGTATCGAATAATAGCCCATGGATATTGCTGTAAGTGCTATGTTCCATTGCCTAACTGTGAGGCCAACCTCCCTGGGTATTGAGGTTTTCTTTATCATCCTGTAATCCAGGCCAATCTTCTCAAGAAGTTTCAGCAGATAATCAAGTTTATCGTCCCTCACTATCAATGTCACCATTATGTTATCCCTCGTCACCATTATGGGTGGAACTATGAAGGCGCTGAAATTCATCTCATTGTAGATATATGAAAATATATCCGGCAGCTTCTGCACTATGAGAACATTGTATTTTTTATTTTTTCTGTCCACTGAAAGAATCTCAAATGTTTCGAGTGAATATCTTTGAATTATTTCATTCTTTTTAAGTGAAATTGCTCCTTCATCAACGAAATCCGATCTGCTTATCTCTGCAATATAGGATATGTGTGTGGCATCATAGTTTATGATCCTTGTCACCACCAGCCTCTTCTCGTGGAGATAAAAATAATTGTTTACCATGCCAAGTTTCTGAAGGTCCAGGTAAAGCTGTATCGCCTTCATGAGAGCTCACATTTGCCAGTTGGGCATGCAGAGTCATAAGTGCTATCAACGTGCAGTAACCCATCGTTCTTCACCTTGAAATCAAGCTCCACCTTCTTCTCCTCCTTCTTCTCCACCTTTTTCTCTGTTCCTTTTGTTAAAACCTGTACACTTTTACTTCCATCCCTGTAAACTGTAATACCCTTGCACTTTAGCCTGTATGCGAGCATGTATGCATTCTCAACATCGGCTATGGTTGCCTCATTCCTCATATTTATTGTCTTGCTCACTGCATTATCTGTGTATTTCTGGAAGGCTGCCTGCATCCTTACATGCCATTCAGGATCAATGTCTGAGGCGGTAACAAATATCCTCTTTGCCTCCTCAGGAAGGTCCAGGTGCTGTATGGAGCCAGTTTTTGCAATTTCACGCATTATCTCATCGCTGTAGAATCCCTTTCTCTTTGCATACTCCTCGAATAGGGGATTTACCTCAAGGAGCTGTGCACCATCGAGAACGTTTCTTATGAATGAGAGGGCAAAGAGTGGCTCTATGCTTGAGCTCGTATCTGCTATTATGGATATTGTACCTGTGGGAGCTATGGTAGTTGTGGTGGCATTTCTTATCCTTATTCCCCTCTTCTCCCAGACAGACCCCTTCCATGCGGGGAATACACCCCTCTTCTCCGCAAGTTCCATGCTCATCCTGTGGCTCTCCTCGTTGATGAATTTCATAACATTCTCAGCAACATTGAGTGCATCCTCTGAGTTGTAGGGTATACCGAGCTTTATGAGCATCTCCGCAAAACCCATCACACCAAGACCTATCTTCCTGTTCTTCCTTGTCATCTCCTGAATCTGTGGGAGAGGGAATTTGTTTGCGTCAATAACATTGTCAAGGAAATGCACTGATTCCCTCACCACATGCCTCAACCTTTCCCAGTTTATTTTTCCATCCTCCACTATGAGTGAAAGATTTATGGACCCAAGGTTGCAGGATTCGTATGGTAAGAGAGGCTGTTCACCGCAGGGGTTTGTTGACTCAATATCCCCCAGATGGGGCGTTGGGTTGTGCCTGTTTATCTCATCTATGAATATAACGCCCGGATCACCGGTGGCCCATGCATGTGAGACTATAAGATCCCATATGCGTCTTGCCTCCACCTCCCTCACCACCTCACCATTCCTGGGGTTCCTCAGTGGATACGTTGAATTATTTTCCAGGGCCCTCATGAATTCATCCGTGACTGCAACGCTTATGTTGAAGTTTGTTAATATTTTATTCTCTGAATCCTTGCTTGTTATGAAATCCATTATGTCAGGGTGGTCCACCCTGAGGATGCCCATGTTTGCACCCCTTCTCTTTCCTCCCTGCTTTATAACATCCGTTGCCACATCGAAGATCCTCATGAAGCTGAGGGGACCTGATGCCACACCCTTTGTTGAACCAACTATATCACCCTTCGGCCTCAGCCTGGAGAATGAAAATCCTGTTCCACCACCGGATTTGTGTATCAACGCAGCATATTTTACAGCATCAAATATACCATCCATTGAATCCAATATGGGTATGACGAAACATGCGGAGAGCTGGCCTATCTCAGTGTTTGCATTCATGAGTGTTGGGGAATTCGGTATGAAATACCTTTTGCTCATAAGGTCATAGAATATGAGAGTTGTTTTTTCAATCTCCCTCTCCTTCTCCCTCAAAATGGAGATAACATCCCTGAAGGGCCTCTTCATCCTTCCCTCAGAGTTCATTATGGAATAGGCCCTCTTTATCATATCATATTCCCAGTATGTGAGTGTGTGTTCCTTAACATCCTCCACTGGCCAGGGCTTCTGTGATCCATTTATATCATATATGCTCTCATCATATATTATATCAACCAGGGCGATGTATTTCGCTACACGCTCGAACATCTGGCCTGGAGTTTCTATCACCTCACCCCTCTCATTCTTTAAAAGATACCTTGATTCAAGTACCTTAATTGCGTTTAGGGAAAGTTTAAGATCGTCCTTCACTCCATATACCTTCTTTATCTCCCTTATCAATTTCCTCCTTTCCCTGTAAAGGATATACGCCTTTGCAACATTCGTATATCCCTCACGCATAAGTACCTCTTCTACAACGTCCTGTATCTCCTCCACCTTTGGCACCTCGAGGCCCATCTCCTCAAGCCTTTTTTGAACGATCTGCGAAAGCCTGTCGGCCTCATTGTAATTCTCTACGCCCGTTGCCTTCATAGCCTTGTATATTGCTACCGTGATCTTTTTTCTATCAAAGGGAACAATGGTTCCATCCCTTTTCATTACCTTATCCATAGTTTTCACCTCTCCCTATTGTGGGTAAAGAAAGCTATTAGCAAGCTTAATCTTAAAAATTTTTAATAGCATAAATGGTAAATATTTTTTACCTTACCTGGTAAAAGATCTGGTAAAATATCATTTATTAAAGCTGTTAAAGACCTCCCTATAAACCTCAATGGAACCTATATCATACCACTTCCCCTTGAATGGAAAGCCATAAACAACATCCCTTTTAATCATCCATTTGATAAGATGGCCCAGCTGATCGGGGTTGTTCCCCTCCTCCATGTATTTTTTTATCTTGGAAGGAAGATCCTCATTGAACATGTATATACCTGTGCTTATCAGTGTACTCTTTGGTCTATGGGGTTTTTCCTCGAAATCAATTATCTTTGAATGATCATCAACGCTTACAACACCATATTTTCTTGCTTCCTCAAGGGACATTATGTCATAAAGTGCTACGGTGGTATTCCCCATCTTTTCAAAGAAATCCTTCATGGGAATTAGATTGAAATCAAAATAGTTATCCCCCGCCACAACGAGATAACTCTTACCCTGAATATGTTCTAGGGCATAACCAAGCCCCCTGATGGCCCCAAGCTTCTCCTCCTCAGATCTTGTGGGCTCAACTATCACCTCAATCCTCACATCATTCCTTCTTGAGGCATAGTATTCAAACTGATCATGGAACCTTTTATTTACAGATAGATAGATTCTATCTATTCCAAGCCCTGTTACCTTTGCAATTATATGGTCAAGTATTGGTCTGCCACCCAGCGGAAGTAAAGGCTTTGGTATGAATTCTGAGATGGGCAGCAATCTTTTTGCAAAACCCCCTGAAAGTATTATGGTCTCCATAAATAGTATATATATATTTGATATAAATATTTTTCATTGAACATTATTCAAAAAAAATTAACAATAGAGATTCATTACATGATTTATGGAACTGGATAGATATGACTATTACCTTCCAAGGGAACTCATAGCACAGAGACCTGTGGAGCCCAGGGATCATTCAAGGCTAATGGTACTTGGGGAAAAAATAGAGCACAGGCTATTCTATGAAATAATAAATTATCTTGAAAGGGATGATACACTTGTTTTTAACAATTCAAGGGTAATAAGGGCAAGGTTATACGGTAGAAAAACAACAGGTGGTAAGGTGGAACTCCTGGCACTGTCCCCTTCGGGTAACACCTTCCTTGTAAAGGGGAAGAATATAAAAGAAGGAAGCATAATAAAAGTAGGTGAATATAGTGGAGAGGTCAAAGAAAAAAATGGTGGAATCGCTAGGATAGATTTTGGTGTGCCTGTTATGGATATTATAAACAGATATGGGCAGATGCCTCTCCCACCTTACATAAAGGAAAGGATAGAGAATCCTGATAGATACCAGACTGTTTATGCAAGCGTAAATGGATCCATAGCCTCACCTACTGCCGGTCTCCACTTCACTGAAGATCTCCTGAGAAAAATAAGGGAGAAGGGCGTGAACATAGTATACATCACACTGCACATATCCTATGCCACATTCAAGGAATTGACCCAGGAGGAGATTGAAAAGAATAGGCTTCACAGTGAATTTTTCTCAATCTCTGAGGAGGCTGCGGAAAGTTTGAACAATCCACCGGGAAGGGTCTTTGCGGTAGGAACCACAGTTATAAGGGCCCTTGAATCATCCTCTGTTGGTGGGAGAATTGTACCGGGATTTTCTGAAACAGATCTTTTCATAAGGCCACCCTATAAATTTAAATATAAAACAGATGGTCTAATAACAAATTTTCACATACCAAGATCATCGTTGCTGATGCTTGTTTCAGCCTATGCAGGCTATGATAGGATAATGGATGCCTATAAAATCGCCGTGCAAGAAAGATACAGATTCTACAGCTTTGGTGATGCGATGTTCATAATGAATCATTAGGTTAAAAAAATTTGTACCAAAATATTTAAATTTAATAGATCAATCTTAAAACTATGAAGAACCTATTGGCAATTGGTATAGTTTCAATATTCCTGCTATCGCTGGCTGTTCCGGCGGCGACTGCAAGCTATCTGAATGTAACAATATACCCGGACAAGGGACTTGCAAACGTAAAGCTTAATTCAGAAGCATCCCTGATATTCACGTACCCAGCCGGAGGATTAATATCCCAG
>PNIT01000125.1 GCA_002878135.1 Candidatus Aciduliprofundum sp. | reverse complement strand
GCAGAGCTGGATATTGTTGGAAACGCTTTTATAAAAATTGTGGAGGGATAAAATGAACATATGTGAATACAAGCACAATCTAATGGATGTGTTCTTCATAACCTCAAAACCCACAATAAACGATTTATTGCACATAGCTGAAGGTTTGCCATACTTCCAGAAAACCACATCCTTCAACCAGCTGGCAATATTAAAGTTGAGGACGGAATGGGGAATTGCTGAAATGGCAAAGGAATACAACCAGCCAACATACCTGCTACTGCAGAGGTTTGGAGATTTCATGTATCTATCCTATTATATAAATCCACCTCTCCTTGCCATAGAACCTCTCCTTGCCTTAGAACCTGAGGATACAGAAAAGATAAAATCAATATATCACCTGTTCATTAAAATAATATTTGAATGAGATGAAAAAGTGGTGGTAAAATGCAGTTGTGTGAATACCTGACAAATGTGGCGTGCGTACTGTTTGGGTCAGAAGACAAAATCATATCTACAAAATTACAGACGTTGCTGGATTTTGATACTGCCCTCGCATATATATCAATAAACAAATCAATGAACCTTTCAACCCTTTCATTCAGGATAACGGATGTCCCAGAAGATTACAAAGAAGAGATGCAGAGGACGTCCATTGAAAAGGGTTGGAAGGTCAGCAGAACCCTTGTAGCCTTTTTCTTTGAAATTGATTTTAGGCTTGCAAAGATCAATATCAGTCTGGTTGGAAGAGGCAGAATAAGCAATAAGGTGTTTATCGAAGTAACGGGGTGAAAAAATGCGATCGAGCGAGTATGCAATAAACCTGACAACTATGCTGTTCTGGCTGAACTACGATAAAATGGAAGTAAATCGTGTCATAAACCAACCCATGTTTACTATCTACAAGCACCACTATATGAGAGTGAGTGGAAATATTCGGGTCGTATCACATATTTTCTTCAAAATAATTCACAGAAAAGTCTACAAAAAAGTCCCCGCTAAAGCAAGAGAACACAGAGAGCCACCTTACAGCCTGCAAATCCTAGATCTCAAGAATTTTAGTGAGCCACTTATCTGGCTTAACATGCGTGGCAAATTCTACCAGTATGAAGAATTGCTGGAGATCAATTTATGAAGATAAAAAGGCTGTTCTCCCTTTTCCTAATACTTTTTTCTTTTCTTTGTATACTTTCTTTTCTTTTTTAATTCTGCAGACTCTTATCTTTCCCAAAATAATAAAAAAATCGTAAGAAAGATCAGTATTCTATTGAAAAAATCGAATATATACTGAATTCAAGAATAAAATATAGAGAATAAAAACCACTACAGCAAAAAAACCGATACGAAATTCGACATACCCTCGTATGAACGCACACAACAGACGCCTACCCGCCTACCCGTGCCTACCG
>PNIT01000156.1 GCA_002878135.1 Candidatus Aciduliprofundum sp. | reverse complement strand
ATACATATATATTTGATATTATATATGATCCTAAGGCGGTCCCGTTTTACACGATTTGGTTCCTATTAAGGCGATTTAATGACAACTTCGAGGAATTTTTTAAAGTGTGGGAAATATTTGCCTATATGCTCTTCAGGGACAATAGATTCCAGATCATTCCAATCTTCCTTGGAAATTCTAAACAGGGGAATTTTGCGAGTGGAGAAGAGGGGAAAACTACCACTCTTAGGATCTTCGAGAAATTTGTGGGGGAAAAAAACGTTGACAAAACCACCCTGAAACAACTAATATCAAGTGAATTCAATTACATCAATCTTATGGGTAAGATTCTGCATGTCATGTCGCTTGATGAAGCCGAGGACATCTACGGCTTCGAGAGCGTGATAGAAAGGCTGAGGGATCCCACCATAACATCAATGGTGAAGAGAGCCGTTAAGGGAGTTACATTTCCGAATACTGCCCTGCACATACTTGTAGGCAACACACTACCGAAAAACAGGAAGAAGACGATTGCATTCTTCAGGTCGGTAAAGATGATCATCCACTTTTCATTGCCTTTAGGGGGTGACTGGGTATTCCTTAATTTTGTGGATGATGAAGAGAAATCTGGGATACTTAATTTATTGGTTCTCATAAATAAAATTCAGAAACAGCGGAAAGGCCTTTACGGACTTTTAAATTTAGAGGATACTGAAAGGGAATACAAGAAAGGCAGCGACCCCTTTACTTCCTTTATTTTGCAGATTTTTGACAGGGATCCTGAGAGTGAATTACCAAGGGAGCAGGTTTTAGAATATATTAGCATCCTCGCTGAAAACGCCAACATAATTCTACCCGAAACTATCTCCACCACCTATCTGACTAGATTGCTTCACTCTCTATTCAATGCAACAACGAAAAGAACAACAAAATCTGATGAAAGAGGAACAGAGCACAGGACCTACTATAAGGGCATCAAATTTAAGTATGACTTCAATCAGATAGTAAATGGAAGGATTCCATTCGATTTCATCCCAGATGAACAAAACCTGGATATGGCAAAATTGGATAAATTCGAAGAGTTCCAAAATGCTTTACAGGACTATCTGTCCACTGTACCCAATGATATGATTATCCAACTATCCAACTTTTTTTCCTTATTTAATCCCATTAGATGGGATTCCCGTCTAATGGGCGCAAATAATAGAGTAAACCTGGATAACTGGATAAAGGTATTCGAAATGCTGTTGAATGCTGACTCTAGCATTTATCCAACTTTGTATCAAGAATTTGGTCATAACATGGATAAAATCTCACCTGAGGGATTAAGGTTGTTTCTCGAAAAAGAATTGAGACTCAAAGAATTAAAAGAAAGGGGAGATTCGGTTTCAAATGGAATGGTATATATCAGAATCCTTGAGGACC
>PNIT01000173.1 GCA_002878135.1 Candidatus Aciduliprofundum sp. | reverse complement strand
CCGTAAGATCCAGTTTCTTTACTTTTTCAATGAACTTCCTTGGGTCCCTGCGGATCTCATGGGGGAGGTCATCCAATGTTATTTCCCTTCTTGTTATGCCTTGAATTTTATTATGCCTCTCTGGATCTCCTTTATTTCTTTTTGCATTGACTGGCATAAAATCATCCAGGGTAATCATATCCCCCACCTGAAAATTATAACGAGAGCCAAGAAAAATATTGAAATTGCCAGCGAGATCAGTATGATCTTAAAAAAGTCATCAATTACACTATGTTCTTCTGTTTTCATTACTTATCCCTCCAGAATCCAGGTGCTTCAATATCGTTTCCGCAGACATCACAATGAAAATACAATTGCGATACAAAACGGGATGAATATCCATGCCTTGTATCCGTACGCCAGGAGTGACAGTATGGGCAGTAAAACTCCCATTTGTCGTTCTCCCGATCGATGAGCCTCGGCCTTTTCAGGATGTTCATTTCCACCCCTCCGTGAGCTCCTTAACAGCTCCATCCCTGAATTCCGTCTTACCGAATTTTTCGAAGTTCTCTACCTGATGTATTGTTTTCTTGATCTCCTCTATAATCACATCCAGATTACCCTCGGAAATTTCTGCATCAATTGACCAGACTATCTTCTTCCCTTTTTTTATTAGAATTTTCATTTTATCCCTCCGTCAAAAAGATGTTTTTCGAGTTTTAGTTCCTCTAAATAATGCAATAAAAAATCCGGTGGATCCCTAATTTTAATATAGATCCTCATGCCTTTACCTCCTTTTTATAATTTTCATAAAATTTTATAAACTTATCAAACTCTTCCTTTTCCCTTTCACCTTTTCCGATATATTGAACATTAAACTGCTTGGATAGTTGAATAGCCTGTTCAAATGTTTCAACAGAATATGAGATGATGTCTTTCTTTTCTATCGCTTCACCTACTTTATCATATTCAAATTTAATTCCAAGAATTTGTTCAGGATATTTATTGCCTGAAAAATTTAATTTGCCTATCTTTATAGAACTCTGAATTATTTTCCAGAATTCCCATATAGCATACAAGTTTTTCAGTTCAATTGCTTTCCTTATATTTTCTGCTTCTTCAATTTCTCTTCTTATTTTCAAAATCTTAGACTGAATTATTGCAAGTTCCTCTTTTAGTTCTAATTCCTTCTTTTCCAGTTCCTTTAATTCTACCTTTTTTGGATCATCAAATATCTGTGTTAAGAGATTTGTAAAGAATTCAGTTAAATTTAGATCCTCAGGAATTTTATATCTTATTGATGCTGGAATATAAAAATTAATTCTAATTGGCGGATCTCCGGTTTCATATTTTTTTGGTCTGCCTCTCATAAGAATACCTCCGTATATTTATTAAGGATTTTTTTACGGCTGTTACGGCCGTAATTAATTCTTATAAAAAATATAGAGTTAGTATTCTGCGAGCTTTGGGATTTTTTGGTGTAAAAAATTCCTAATATTTTCTTACACCTAAAAATCGGAAACACTGTGCTACAAATATTCTCAAAAATTGAAATTATTTTTTTACGGCTGTAATTTGTAAAATATTTGCATAAAATATTTTCAGAATGATTAGGCATATGGCAGACCTCCTAAAGATATGCCGTTGCCTACCTCTCGAATGTCCTTATTTTTCAGCAAAATTTCTATTGCTTCCTGAAGATTTTTTATCCCTTTTTCCTCAGCAATTTGATTTAATTTCTGATAATCAATATAACCGAATTCTTGCAAAATACTTAGTATACTTTCAGCATCCTTTCTGACCTGGGATGGTATTGATAAACCATCTACATCATTGCCTATGCTCTGTAAGAATTCTGAGATAAGGCTAAATGCAACATCTATATCTGTTGTATTAATCTGTTCGTCCAGCCGTAATTTTGCATGTGCTTCTGCCAGCCTTACTATTGTTTGTAAGTTTCTTGCGTTTATAGGTATTTTCTTATCTTGAGCATTAACCGTAACCCTTATTTTAGCATACTTTTCAGCAATTTCATTTATGACTAAATCAGTCAGTTTTGGTTTCAAATTCTTTGCATATTCGATATATTTTTTCAAAAATTCCGTATCCTCTTTGTTTGAGGTCTTCAATATGCTTTTAGCAAGAAATCTTTCTTTTTCGAACTCATCAATTTTATCGATTACGAAGAATATTAAATCAAATCTATTTAAGATAGTTGGAGGGAGGGTAATTTGTTCGGATAATATTTTTGAGGGATCAAATCTTCCAAATTTTGGATTTGCGGATGCAAGAATTGAAGTATTTGCCTGAGCCGTAATAAAAAATCCCCCCTTTGCTTTTGATACTATTCCCTGTTCCATTGCTGGATGAATTAACTGTCTGTCCTCATCTCTCATCTTTTCAAGCTCATCAATACAAGCAACTCCATTATTTGCGAGAACCAGAACTCCTGCTTCCCATGTTGTTTGGTCATTACTTCTTGTTATTGCGACAGTTAGACCAGCCCCAGATGCATCTGCGACATACATACTTTTTTGGACAGCATTTTTGTTCCACATAAGGAGCTGTGACTTTGCAGTTCCAGGATCCCCTATAAGCAAAATATGGATATTGCCTCTTATCCTTGTTCCGTTTATATACTTTTCCACGCCTCCAACTGCCTGTAGGATAATTGCTTTTTTAATATCTTCATGGCCGACGATTGAAGGAGCATATAATTGAGCAAGCTCATCAAGGACATTCTTTTTCTTAGAAAATTCAAAAATTTTCTCTAAATCTTCATTTGTGATCTCTATTTTGTTGTCCTCTTCATTGAATATGCTTATTGCTTCCATGTAAAATTCTTTAGCTTTTTTTTCTTTATTTTTGTTGTCCATAGTACTTTTTGTTTTAATAATACCGTTAATTTTTACTTTATTTCCTAAAGAAAATGTGGATATGTATTCCTCTGGTATTTCGATTAGGATAGAATCATAAAATTTAGATCCATCCTGCATTTCTTGGACTTTTATTTCCCTATAAGTTTCAAACTTGCTCTCTTCTTCTAAAAATAAAAAGTTTGCTTTTTTACCGCATCCCTCACAATATTTTGGTTTTATTGAGCCTTGAACATAATTTTTATGGCCACATGAATTGCATTCCCAGACCCCCTCTATAATATTTAATAATGGCTGGGACATTGATTTTATTATTCCTTTTATTTGAATCATTTTTCTAATATGATTTTTATTTATTTTTGAAATTTCAATTTCAGGTGCATTTATAACCTGAAACTTTGGGAATTTTTTAATTTCTGTATCCCATTCCAGTTCACTCTTTAATTTTTCATTCAATTTTTCCAATGTTTTCTCGGGGCAGTCATAAAATGCGTTTATGAGCCTATAACCAGCCTCAGCTCTGTTCTTTTTATCAAAAACATCTATTATCCCTTCTTCATTTTTTTCTTTTTTGTAAAATTCATAAAGATCTTTCCAAGACCTGTTTATATTTTCGTATTCCTCTTCGAGAAGGCGTAAATCTATAATGAAATCCTTCTCATCCGCCCCATCAATATCCGTCATTATTCTTAGTTTAAGGTTCCAGTTCCACCATTCAGCTATAATATCATTTAATTCATCATCTATCACAATCCCTCACCTCTAAAAAACAGTGCCCCCCCTGGAAAATAGAGGTAGGCACCAGGGGGGAGCAAAAGGAGGGGAGCATCAGCGTGATCATTCCAATACCTCCAGAAGATCAGATATGGACTCAGGTTCTTTTCCAAGTTCTATTTTTGCAGTTTCTATCCATTTCTTAAAAATTGAATAAGGTATTCCATATTTTTTTCTAAAAATAACTAAGGTTTCCTTCATATTTACGCCTCCTCAAAAAGATTTACTGCCAAAAGTTCGTATTCGATCGGCCCCATTCAGGCTAGAAGCAATATTTTTATATTAGAATAATGATTAACAAATTAATAGGAGGCATATTATGAAAAAAATTATATTTGTAAAAATGGGGATAATCTTATTGATAACAGTTCTCATAGCAAGCGCATTTTCAGTGCCTGTATCTAAAAATCTCCAGGTGATTAACTTTTCAACATCCCCAATCTTCATAAATAATACGTGGACCATAACGGGTGGTACATACAGCTTTAAAAGCACTGTTAACATAGTCAATGGAGGGAAATTAATTGTAGAAAATTCTACCCTATACTTCATACAGGACGCACTAAATCCCATTTCATTAAATGTAAACAGTGGTGGAACATTAATACTGAGGAATTCCACACTCACCGTAACACCTGACCAATATGCCCCATCAATAAATTTTACCCTAAACTCCAATGGTGGATCCCTATTGTTGTATAATTCCATCATAAAATATCCAGGATGGCTTAATGTTTCAAATTCAAAGGATGTTAAAATAATAAATTCTAAATTCATAGGGGAAAATAGTTCACAGCTTGGCCAACTTCTAAAATATGGATATCCACAATCAGCACTTCCCTACGTTGTTTATGGCCCAACTCCATTTTTCTATAATGTTACACTCCTTATAAAAAATTCAAGCTTTCCTTCACTCTTTCAGTCCCAGAAGAGTGTAAATTCGTATTCCGGTACATTCCCTTCAACTGGAACATTTCCAGTAACAATTTCTTCCACTAGCCCCAGTATTACCACTGTCTCAAACGCATTCAAGGTAACTGGCTTTCCATCGTTTATAACATTCTACAACTGTACAGTGGTATTAAATATAAGCGAGGGCTCCGGATACAGCGGTGATTCACAGATCTATTTTAATTTCTACAATCTAAACAACATAAATAATCCAGTACCAATACAGTTTTCACAGAATCCGCAGAATTTTACATTCAACATTAACTTCCAGAATACATATTACATTGTTAATTCAACCTCCCTCTCAAAGGCTAACAATTTCCTTATAAATATAACGAAGCCCACCTCTGGATCCATAACGGTAAACTATGTGAAGATAATACTTTATACATATAAATTTAATTTTATAAAACAAAATTTCAACATTCTTTCATCAACTGTCTATGCAAGTGATCTATATATCTCAGCTAACTCAAACAACTCAAATGGAAATCCATTCAAAAACTATCTATATGCAAACAATAGCAATGTTTATATACTCAACTGGACCACCGTGGACCAGAATTCATATACCTACCCGCCAGATCCACCATACTTTGTTGACTTTTACTCAAATATATATCTATTCAGGCATCTATATGTCCATGTTTTGAATTACAATGGAGTGCCACTTCCAGGCCTGAATGTAAATGTAACACCAAACGTATATCCGAGTTCAAACATAAATAATGGAGTTATAAATTCATTAAATCAGATTCTCTGGCAGAACCTGAGCATAAAAGTCCAGAACATTACGGATAATAATGGCAATGCAAACTATTCACTTTTCTCCGATTGGATAAATTACAGGTTCTGGCCAAATGCTCTTTCTGCTGGTGATTATAATATAACAATAAGTGTGAATGGTAACCTCTTGAAGCTGATGAATGTAATGCTTCCATATTTCCCGCATCTTAATTCAACCGGTGTTCTTCACTTATCAGTATCCGTGACAGTTCCAGACATAATTGCATTATCTTTAAAATCTGAACAAAAGATGATACATTACAACACATATAGCATATCACTTGCTGCTACGGTACTTGGGGAATCTGTTTTTAATGTACCAGTCTCCTTTTATCTTGGAAATCTTAACATAAACAATCTGAGAATGAATCTTATAATGAATCAAACAAATTACCTTAACTTCTCTTATACAGTACCAGATACCATAATACCTGGGAATTATACATTGAAGGCCATAATCAATCCCGCCCATACAATTTATGAAAGTAACTACTCCAACAACATGGTTTCACAGAGTGTGGAGATCTATCCCAGCATAGATCTTGCCATTCTTAATCTCTCAGTTTCAAACCTCGTGCTTTATGCGAATAACTATCTTAACTTTACAGTTAAAAATTATGGTCTAGACAATGCAAGCAATTTTACAGTTAAAATTTTGATTTACGGACCTGGAGGTTTTTCATATAGTAAGGCATTGTATCTAAATTTGAATGCAAGTGCGACCATAAATGAAAGTATTGTGTATGTTCCTGAGGAAACAGGATCATATTCATTCAGCGTACAGATACCATATTACTGGGATTACAACCAGGCAAACAATATAGCCTTTATATCACAGAATTATGGAATAGACTATTACTTTATTACCTCAGGTTATATGCTTGTTTCAAACATAACGCCCGGTTCGCCCATGAATATAGTTCTTTACAGCAAAATTTATGTTTCCGGTATAGTCCCTTCCTATGCACCTGGAATAATGGTCTCCTATGTTGACCTCACCAATAACATAAACATAGGGAGCGTTCAGAGCATCTATTCAGGAGGCTATATATATGCAAATCTTTCAACAAATTATTTCCTATATGGCTATACATACAGGGTAAGTGCCATACTGAATCCCTACCATAGCATACAGGAAACAAACTATTCTAACAACTACTACAATTTCACCCTCTATATTCCCTCAGTCTATGGCTTTGGTTCAGGTAACCTTGGACCTTATATGAATGGATCCATTGTCCCAATTTATGCGAACATCACATCCGGAAGCTCAGGCATTAACAATATGAGTATCATATTCTACTTCCCCACAATAGGTCTGATGAGTTCATCTGTAAAAAGTATAGGTCCAAACTCAAAGATTTCCATAGTATACTATCTGAACACATCTAGGATAGATATGATGGGCAAGAATGAGCTGATATTACCATATGAAATACTTATAACATATTCATCAATATATCCATACTACCTTATTTTCTCAAGTGGTTTCATCAACATATTTGAGAAACCAAACCTCGCCCTTAATGCAGTGATGGTTAAAAATTCCTATGTAAAAGATTTCTCAAGGGTTCCACTTGGTGATTACTTTGGAATGAATATAACAGTGGAAAACAATGGTGGTTGGACCGCCTATGGAAATTCTACCATAGTCGTAATTGACAATGGAGTACAGGTTTTCACCAAAAATATTACCAATGCACCCCCTGGAAGGACCTATAACATAAGATTCAATGTTACTGGTAATAGCATTGGAACCCATTCACTGTTAATCATACTGAACTATAACAACATAACTCAGAAGATTCCGGGTCCAAGAGAGATTTCTCTCAACTACACAGTCATCCCACCGGCCGTAAGCATAATAATGATTACACCTTCACAGCCACCATTGGCTGGAAAGAACTTTACTCTAATATTCTATGCAATTAATCTTAACGCCACACAACAGCAGGGTAGGAATGTCTACTTGAATAATTTTGATGTGAATGTATACATTCAAAATAGGATATACCCTGTCCACATAGGTTCAAATGGTTTTGGCATACTGACAATACAGCTTCAGGAATCGGGTGATTATACAGTGATAGTATCATTCCAGCTGGGAGGCTCTTCCTATCAGCAGACGATGCCTGTGAAGCTCCATGTTGAAAGTGCACCCTTCACATTACCTTTCTGGCTGATCATAGTTATAATAGCCCTGGCAGTGGTGGGTGGTCTCTTCGGATATGCCTTCATGAAGTACAGAAAGGTGGAGAAAAACCTCATGGTATGCGGAAACTGCGGCAGCCTTATACCGGCCGATTCTGAGAAATGCCCAGTTTGCGGTGTTGTATTCGAGAAGGAGAATGTGAAGTGCGGTAACTGCGGTTCATGGATAAAGAAGGATGCAAAATATTGCCCAGTATGCGGTGCCATATATATGGAAAAGGATGACCCAGATTATGCAAGGATTGAAGAGATGAGGAAAAATTATCTTGAGGAAATACAGAAGTACAAGGAAGAGGCAAAGAGGGATCTTGGTGAAAAATTCACAGATGAGGAATTCTACAAGTGGTGGAGCACTAAACCTGAATTCATAACATTCCAGGACTGGATGGAAAGGAAAGAGGAGGAGAAAAGACCATCAGTGGTATGCCCAGTATGCGGTACACTCAATCCAAAGGGTGCAAAATTCTGCAGGGTCTGCGGTTCACCATTACCACAGGAGGAGGAGAAAAAATAAATTTTTTCATTCCTTCAATTTTTCCTGTACCCTCTCTATTACTCCCTCCGGATCCTTGTAGTATTCTGATACAATCCTGGCCACATCCCTGTAATTTGAAACATTCTCTTTTTCCATGTATTCAAGAACCAGTTCCCTTCTCTTCACCTCTATCTCCATTCTCCTTGGGGACCAGTTCTTTATGGTGCTTATCTTCTCATATACATAGCTATGGCCGCTATAATTGAAGGTATCGTCCGCTGGGTTCCATACATATGCATTGTTTGTCACAAGTTCACCACTCTCAGGATCTATGGCCACTATCTCAGTTAAGCTCTTTACCCTCCTGGTCATCTTCGTACCTACCTTCACCTGACCCTGGAGCAGAATTAGATCAAGGGATGTGAGCAGAGCCCTTGGGAGATTTATGGGCTCATTCTCAAGCCTATGAACCAAGGATTTTACATCATCTGCATGAAATGTTGTATAGCACGTTTTACCTGTAGCCATTGCCTGGAAGACAGTATAAGCCTCCTTTCCCCTCACCTCACCAACTATTATATAATGTGGCCTTTGCCTTAGGGCAGATGTAAGTAGATCAAACATATCTATCTCCCCTGCCCTTTTTCCCGTCACCGGATTAAATTCGCCATAACCCTCTCTCACCAGGGCGGGTATCCAGTTCTCGTGTGGGAGATTCAATTCCCTTGTGTCCTCTATACTCACGATCTTTGCGGATGGTGGTATGAAAAGAAGTGTTGCATTGAGTGTTGTTGTTTTACCAGATGCCGTACCACCAGCTATTATCATACTTATTCCATTTTCAACTGAAAGCCATATATAGGCCATCATCTCCCTTGACAGCGTCTTGAACTTTACAAGATCCAGCGGTGTAAATGGATTGGGCTTGAACCTTCTTATTGTGAATGATGATCCCCTCTTTGTAACATACTTTCCAAGTGTAGCCTGGAGTCTTGAGCCATCTGGAAGTGATGCATCAACCATTGGATTTGCTATTGAAATGTGCCTGCCGCTTTTCTGAACAATCCAGATTACAAAATTATCAAGATCCTCCTCGCTCTCAAATTTGAACGTTGACCTGATGCTTTCATATTTCCTATGATAGATGTAAATTGGTATATTAACACCATCGCAGGAGATATCCTCCACCTCTGGATCGAGCATCGGGATCTGAATTGGACCGTAGCCAATGAAATCCCTTCTAAGATAGTATTTAAATTTTGTGATTGTTTCTTCACCCAATGTCTCATCCATGTCTTCAATCACGCTTGCCATCAGATCAAAGAGGTAGGAATTTTTTTCATCCTTATTCTCGAATTCCTTGTAATCTATTAATTCAACAATCTTATTTTTTATGCTTTTAAACAATTTCTTTTCCCTGACATCTAGGGGCGGTTCTATAAACTCGTATATATATTCATTGTACCTTGTATTATAGAGAATTCTTACATAGGAGTAGGGCTCCTCCAACTTCTGGATCTCAACAGTCCTAAGATCAGGATCCTTTACCTCTGGAATGGGTGTTCTATAGTTAATCTCCTCCACCTGTTTTACAGGAACCATTACCTTTAGGGATTTTTCCTCAAGATCCTTCTTCACCAGTGGTTTTATTATTTTAAGATACCATTCACCCTTCAACTTATCTGTTTCTACCATATCTTTCACCTCATACTATACCCATCACCCTGAGAAATACGTAACCTGCAAGCAACATGACAAATGCGAGGAAAAATCCTGCCTCATACTTCCCCTTAGAGAGTACACCTGCAAGTATGCCATCACCCACGGCATTAATTAGTGTTGCCACAACGAATAGGAACTCTACCTCTGGTATGAGTTTATACTGTACAGATATTGGGGTACCTCCCACGGATGATACACCTGCAAGTGCACTTCCCGCCCTGTACATCTCAGGGAAGAAGGATGCAGCGAGGATCAAAATTGTTGCAAGGAATACACCGAAGGCTATAAACATAACAAACACGTACGTTTGCATCTCAATTACCCTTTCCTTTTCAACATTCTGGGCCTCCATTGCAGCATGTGAAACCATGTTAAGAACATCCGCCACATTACCCCCTGCTTCATTAGCCTTTATTATTATTGTTATCATCCTCTCAACAAGCGGTGTCTTTATCCTTTCCTTAAAGTTTTCAAGAGCCTCATTCACAGGTACACCCCATTCTATCTGTGCAGCCATCTTTTTAATCTCCTTCGTAAGGGGTCCATACCTTCCGCTGGAGGCAACTATAATGCTTTCAGAAAGTGTCATTCCAAATCTACCTGCTTCAGCAACATCCCTCAGGAAATCTGGTAACCTTTCCTCTATTGAGCTAATTCTTTTTGATAATCTGTTATAGTATATTCCGTATGGGCCAAAATAGATGGAAATGCCCACAACTATTAGATCCATGGGTTTGATGTAGGGTAGTGATAAAATATTAAAATTGTATAAAAGGCCAATTATGATAAGCGCTGTGCCTGCAATCAGGGAGGAATATAATATCATCCTTCCCCTGTTCATGAAACCACCTCACTAGTGGATTTTATAATCCAGGCAAAGAGGATAACTAGAACAGGGAGCATTATGAAAACAACAAAGTAGAGGAGCATCATTGACATACCTGGTGTAGGGGAAATGAGTGCCATTATGGCCACTATGATAATGAGGAAAAGTGGGAATGCTACTCCTACGGTAACGAAACTTTCAGCAAAAAGTGATAGTGTTTCCATTGTCCTCTTCATCTGTAACCTGAGTTCATTCTCATATTCCTCTCCCTTTGCTATGAAATATGGTTTTAATCTCCCACCGGATGTTGATGTTGTTACGACCCCTTGGAGGAATTCTGACCACTTCTGACTTGGGGATCTTTTAGCGGCATCCTTCAAGGCCGTAAGGATATCCTTCCCAAGAAGCTCCGTATCCCTTGTTATCCATTCTGCCTCCTTCGCCACCTCCTTATATTCCGGCCTTCTGGCAAGTTCCTTGAATATCATGTCCACATTTACATCCGCAGATGCGAGGGCTGAAATAAAATTCATGGTTGCCGGAAGCTTGCCATCAATCTTTTTTCCCCTTGCTTTGGCCACGCTTGCTGGATTGCCTATCATCAATATATATATCATGGATGGAACAATAATGAGAGCTGTAGTACCCATTAGGATGAAGATTATATTGCCCAGGAAAAGTGTAAATACAAATACAACAAGCATAGCTAGGGCTGAAATCAATGTTAGGAAATAGACGTATGCAATATATTCCTGAGGTCTTATCATCATGTGTGCCTTGAGAAGATCTTCACCCATCTTTCCAAGGTTCTTATTTTTTGTTGCAATCTTACCAAAGAGCTTGAAGGCTATCCTCTGATAGGTATTCAGAACAGAGTAGGAAGGGCCTGCTCCCTTTGGCAGGGCTATTTTATAGATTTTTCCCTCCTCCTTTTCAGGCAGTTTTTTATTGAAAATATTTAAAAATTCAACCATTTTACCACCTCAAGAACTCACCTGCGATGTATCCTGTACATATACATATGCCTGTATGATATTTACCTGATTTATACCGCTGAATATTATTGTATTCTTTGTACTATTAAGATTTGAATAACCGTATAGTGCTGCCTTCCCGCTGTACCATGGTATAAACAATCCTGCATAATTTCCATCTATCTTCAGGTATGCGGCACCTGTTGAATATGTATTCTTTGTTATGCTAAGTACGTTGAACTGAATATTCTGCGTATCTATACCCGTATAGGAATAGTAGGGACCTATTAAGGTGTACAGATAAACATTTATTGTTTTTTGATTGTTTACATTTGTAATTGAAAAACTTGGACCCACAAAAATTACAGAACGGTTTTGGTTAATATTTTCCCTTATTATTGCACCATTAAGAAATACTATCTGTTCCTGCGGATAGTATGAATTAAGGGCCTTCACATAGAAATAGCCGGATGAATTGAAAAACAGATTCTGGTCACCGTATGTAAAGTTTAATGAGAATAAAGGGGTACCGGATGTATTTATGGTGAGCAAAGATGGTGTTGAAGGCGCAAATATTGGTATTCCATTGGCACCAAGCGTAATGGGGGCCGTGAATGAAAAGTTTACCTGCCCCGTGGCCACGTACAGGTCTATGATTGTTTTCATCTCCGATATCTGGGACAAAAGCTGATTATCGTGCTGGAATTCATTTGTTTTCATATAAACAGGAACATACTGCGTCATGAATGCTGATAGAATGGTTACCCCAAGAAGAAGGGCAAACAAAGTACCTATAACGGAGGCCACTCCTCTATCTTTATAAATAAATTTCATCCTTTTATTAATTGTTATACACCTATATAAATATTTTCCGGTTTTTAAGTGTGTTAACTAATCCCCATTTTTATACCTCCGTATAATTTCTCATTACAAAATAGCTGTATATCTTGAATATCACTTCCTGAATCTTATATTCATCCTTTTTCGCCCTTATTATTTCACCCACAACTCTCTTTAATCCTGAGAAAAATATCTCAATTAGCCATCTTTTTCCATAATTCACTGCCTTTTTCCATTCTTCTTCTCCTATCCTCTTTATCTCCCTTACAAGCCTTGCCCTTGCTGGACTACCCCTGGATCTTGTTGTTGCATTCTTCCTCGGTGGTATTATTGCCTCTATACCATTCTCTGATA
>PNIT01000091.1 GCA_002878135.1 Candidatus Aciduliprofundum sp. | reverse complement strand
AATGGGCCCGACCGGATTCGAACCGGTGACCTTCGCCGTGTAAGGGCGATGTCATAACCAGCTAGACCACGGGCCCTTAAACTCCATATGATTATCTCAAATTAAAATATTTTGATTGAGCTAGATTTTTATTCTCCTCTCACCCTTTATCATGTATATGACATTGTCCCCTATGTTCACAGCATGGTCTGCCATTCTTTCAAGATATTTTCCTATCAGCATGTATTTTATGCCCCTCTCCAGGTTTTCCTTATCCTGCATCATGTAGCTAAGGATTGCATTCTCTAGACGTGAGAAAAGTTGGTCCACAACATCGTCCTCCTTCTGTAGGGTTTCAGCCAGTTCAGCGTTTTCATTTATGAAACTCTCTATCGCAATTCTTACCATCTTTTTTGTTTGCTCTACCATCTTTGGGATGATCTCAGGCTTTCCTAAATGGCCTTTTTCAGCGAAGGCGGGTATAAGTAATGAAATATCATAGGAGTACCTTCCTATCCTATCAATATCTATGATTATCTTCAATATTGTTATCAGTTTCCTTAGATCCTTTGCAAAGGGGGAATAGAGTAAGATCATGTTTATTGTCTTTGTCTCTATCTCCTTTGTTTTATGGTATATATTTATGTCCATGTTCTTTATCCTTTCAATACCACTAACGTCTATGTTTATAAGGGAATTCAATGTTATGTCCATAATATCCTCTAGCTCTTTTAAAAGAATCTCAAGATCCTTATTCAATTTTAACATTTCAATATCAAATTTTTCCATAAATAATCACCTCAATCTATCAGTAAGGAATTCCTCCGTAATTCTATTCTTTGGGTTTTCAAGAATACTCTCCGCACTCCCATGCTCAAGTATTTTACCATTGTATATAAAGGCTATGAAATCGGATATCCTGGCGGCCTGCCTAACATCATGTGTGATCAATACTACAGTATATTTTTCCTTGAGTTTGACTATCAGATCCTCTATCTTTGTTCTTGCAACTGGGTCAAGGGAAGATGTGGGTTCATCCATCATAAGAACGGAGGGTTTAACTGCCAGTGCCCTAGCAATACAGAGTCTCTGCTGCTGTCCTCCTGAAAGTCTGAGTGCAGATTTTTTAAGGTCATCCTTCACCTCATCGTATAATGCAGCCTCAATAAGTGAATCCTTCACAATCTTTTCAAGTTCAGCGTTGCTTAGTTTCCAGTGTAACCTAGGTCCAAATGCAACATTCTCAAATATTGAAAAGTTGAATGGGTTTGGTTGCTGGAATACCATACCTATCTGTCTCCTCAGTTCCTCTGGCTGATAATCAAATATATTTTTGTCCTTGAAGTATATCTCACCACTGTAGCTTAAACCGGGTGTTAGCTCTATCAACCTGTTTATGGATCTAAGAAGTGTACTTTTGCCCGAACCTGAGGGTCCAAGAACAGTGTTCACATTGTTCTCATAGATCTCAAGATTTATGTTATCAAGGATTACCTTTTTCTTTGCATAAACGCTATAATTTTTAAATCTAATTATTGCATCCATAGCATCACCTTTTTATGAATTTTGAAATGAATATGAGTGAGAAAACTGAAACTATGAGTATGAATGCTGAGGCAAAGGCAAGCTGGTGAGAATATAGTGAGGGCTGGTTTATACCCGCCCATATAACATAGGTGAGGTATGCCACCTGTGATTTTATGAAGGAGACAGGTAATGAATTATTCCATCCTGCGGTATAGAGTAACTGTGCGGTCTCACCTGCCCCTATGCTCATGGCAAGAATTGTTGATGTAATAATACCATTCTTTGCATAGGGAAGCATTACTCTGAATATAAGATCCGTTCTTCTTGCCCCCAGAGATATAGCTGCTTCCCTGACGCTCCTGGGAACCTCAGATAGAGAGATCTCAGTTATCCTGAGTATGTATGGAAGCATCATGATACCAAGTGTAATACCACCAGCAAGAAGTGAATAACCAAAACCAAGCTGTATAACCAGGAAGAGGTAACCAAATAGACCTAGGACAATGGATGGTATGCTTGTGAGAATGTCAGTAAAGATCCTTATTATCTGATTATACCTCATCCATCCGTACTCCACTATGAATACAGCGGCGAAGACACCAAGTGGTACTGAGAATAGAATGCCTGTCCCCACGAGCATCCAGGTACCAACAATTGCATTCAGAAGACCACCGCTTGTGGTATCACCATTCTCTATCAGCATTGAGGGTCTGATGGATAAAACACCATTGAACACAATACCCCCGACTATGTATATAAGAATGATCATAATGAATATTATTATTGCATAACCGATGATCCTGAATGATAAATCCTTCAATATCCTTATGCTCATAACTCCTCACCCCTGGTATATCCCCTTATTATCCCAATACCCACGATTAACCTCCCAATTATGCTTGCAATTAGTGTGATGAGCACCAAAACAAGACCAAGTTCGCTCAGGGCATAAAGGTTCATTCCAGTTGAATCCATGAATGCACTATCCAGCAGAGTTGCCAGGGCTGCCGCCATGGTGTTTATGGGTGAATAAATATTAGAGGGCATTATATTGAATGCACTTCCACTCACCATAAGAACAGCCATGGTTTCACCAAGTGCCCTGCCCAGACCCAGCATCGATGCCCCAAAAATTTGTATTTTGAGACCCCTTAGGATTATCATTCTTCCCACCTCATACCTGGTGGCGCCTAGGGCTATGGCACCCTCCTTAACGGGGGTGCTGAAATTTGATATGGATCCATTGAGGACAGAGGTCATTATGGGTAGAATCATGAGGGAAAGAACAAGGGATGAGGCAAGGATTCCTGCACCGCTGTAAATTGGACCAGAGAAGAAGGGTATAAACCCAAGGTACTTGCTCATAAGTGGCTCTATATAGTTTGAAAGTATTGGCTCAAGATATACTATCCCCCATAGACCATAGACAACGCTTGGTATTGCAGCGAAAAGCTCTATGAGGGATATTATAATTTTTCTTAATTTATCATTGATATAGAGGTTTACGATCAGTGATATTATAATACTAATAGGGAATGCAATTAAGAGAGCCAGTAATGATGTTATAAGTGTTCCGAATAGAAATAGGAGTATACCAAAGGATGAACCGTATGGGACCAGTATACCATTAACATTTACTGGTGGTAGATAAACCTGTCCAGGATACCAGTAGTAGGTTGTAAAAAACCTAAGGCCATTATACCTTATGGAGGGTATTGAATAATAGAGTAGAAATGAGAATAGCAATACAACTAATACAACAGGTGCCAGGGAAATTAAAAAGGTAAAAAATTTAAAGATTTTTTCTTCTCTACGAGGCATATGTGATCTGTTCCACCAGGGGCAATGTTACTCCATTTACAACGCTCGATGGCAATGGTATGAGGTAGAATTGATTAAGGTATTTTGGTGAACTTCCACCGTTGGGATCAACCACCCACTTTATGAAGTTCTTCAATGCTATTGCTGTATCCTTGTCTGGCTGTACCTTTTTAACTATAAGGTATTCAAATGTTGCTATTGGGTATGAGTTATTTCCAGGAGCAAAGGTGATGGATATTCTTCCATCGGGAGGTATCACGTTAAGGTACTGTGATGCAGCGTTCATAACAGTCTGGGTAGAGGGTAGAACAGCAATCCCCGCCCTGTTTATCAATGCAGCATATCCCAATTTTCCAGATATCTGATTTGTGTATGTCATTGCAATATAGCTAATAGTGTATGGATTAGCCTCCATAAAGCTAATTATCCCTGCATTTCCAGTTGCACCATGCGCCGCTGGGTTTGAGGGCCAGTTAACATTTGTACCAAATCCCACAGTTTTATTCCACCACTGGCATGATTTTGAGAGGAATGATGTAAACATGGCTGTATCACCGCTTCCATCGGACCTGTATACAGGTATTATCCTTTCGTGAGGTAAGCTTATGCCTGGGTTCAATGATGCTATCTTTTGATCGTCCCAGTACTGAATAGTATTGTTGTAGATTCCTGCGATAACTGGTCCTGAAAGAACAAGGTGCTTATCGTTTAGACCTGGGATGTTGTATGCAATGTACTGCGATGATATCAGGATAGGTATATTAAGCATACCGGGGTTACTTACCATCAATGAATCTGACATGTAGGTATCAGATGCACCTATTATCACCGTACCCTTAATGGCGGAGGATATACCTGTACCCGACCCTGTTGACTGTGTGGTGATGGTAACATTATAATTGGGATCTGTATAGTTCTTGGCCCATACGTTGAAAACGGGGTAAAGTAGGGTTGACCCAGATTCACTCAGTACTACACTCTTTTTTTGTTGTGGCGTACCGCTCATGGCTATAAATATTCCGGCAGCTATCAGTATTATCACTATTCCTATTGCTGCAAACCATATCTTCTTCATGGTTAGGAATAATTAGATCATAAATACAAATTTAATGTAAATAATATATATATTATATATACCCTCAACAGAAAAAAATTTAATATATATTTTACTAATATTGCTTTATGGAATATAGAAAAATCCAGAAGATAGGTGGATCTTCGTATTCAATAACACTTCCAAAGGAATGGATACAAAGGAATAATCTAAGGGAAGGTAGTACCGTATTCATTGAGATAACAGAATTCAACGATCTCCTGGTGAAGGCAAGGAGGGAGGTTGAATCTATTGAAAATGAATACGTAATAGATTACAGGGAGGGGTATGGGTTTGACTACCTTTTGAGGAAGATAATCTCCATTTATCTTTCGGGTGTAAATAGGATCATAATAAGATCATCTTCCATATTTAGTGATGAAGTAAGGAGAGCGGTTGAGAAGTCGAAGGAACTATTGATTGGAATAGAGGTAATAGAGGAGAGTACCAACGAGATAATATTGCAGGATCTATCAAAGATAGAGGAGCTACCTATGCAGAAGATGATATCAAGGCTTCTTTTCATGGGGGAATCAATGGTAAGGGATGCTGGGAAAAGCATAATGGAGAATGATAACCTTCTTGCAAGGGACGTAATTGGTAGGGATCTGCAGATTGATAGAATTTATCATCTAATAGCAAAGCAGTTCTACCTTGCCTTAAAATTCCCGGATATACTTTCCCACATTGATCTTGACATCCTGAAGGCATTCAACATAAGAACCATAGCAAAAAATGTGGAAAGGATATGCGATCATGCAGAGAAGATAGCATCGCTAGTTATTGAGGAAAATGGTTTAATTATGGAGGAAGATATTAAGGAAAAAATAAATGAACTTTTTTCAGAGACTGTTCAAATCTTTTCAGATGCATCAAGGGCATATATGAAGGTTGACGAATATCTTGCCAATTCAACCATATCAAGGGTAAACAGAATGTGTGATGATATTACAGAATGGATGAAGGAGATAAGGATAAAGAATACATATTATATATTCAGGATTGCTGAGGATCTAACAAGGATAGCAAGGTATTCCTCAGATATATGTGAAACAACAATAAATGAAATAACCATGAGGGGAAAATTTATTTAAATGAAAAGGGATGACTCAACAATGATAGAGTGGGCTGAAAAATACAGGCCGAAGTCATTAAGGGAGATCGTAGGAAATCCTGATGTCATAAAAAGGATAAGGGAATGGGGTGAGGTTTGGAAATCCGGCAGGATCCCTGAGAAAAAGGCACTTGTTTTTGAGGGCAGGCCGGGAGTGGGCAAGACAACTGCAGCTCTAGCGCTTGCAAATGATATGGGCTGGGGTGTGATAGAACTCAACGCCTCAGACATAAGGAATGAGGAGAGGATAAAGGAAATAGCCCTCAGGGGATCCCTCTACGAGACCTTTGATGACTCTGGTGATTATCTATCATCCAAAAAGGGTGGAAGGAAGCTCATAATAATTGATGAGGCGGACAACCTTTACGAGGGCAGGGGAGAGGCAGGAGACAGGGGAGGAAGGAAGGCAATCATAGAGACAGTAAAATCAACACTTCAGCCAGTAATACTCATAGTTAATGATCCATACGAGCTTTTCAAGGGAGAACAGGGTATGTTGTTGAAATCCCTGGTGGAGGAACTGAAGTTTAGGGCCCTGAACTATAGGCAGATTGCATCCAGCATTCTAAAGCCAATATGTGCCAGGGAGGGCATAGTGGTTGATAGCAAGGTGCTTGAAAGGATAGCACAGAAATGCGGTGGTGATGTTAGGGCTGCAATCAATGACCTGCAGATGATAGCCATGGGCAAAAGGGTTATAACAGAAAAGGATGCCGAATACATAGGTCCAAGGGATGTTGTTGAGAATATTTACAGTGCAACTCTCGATATAATACTCAGCATGTCCATGAAAACATCTAGGGAGGTTCTCAACAACCTGGATGAGGATCCTCAGACGGTTATGCAATGGATAGATGAAAATATATCACAGGAGTACCTTGATCTTGATGATCTGGACAGGGCATTTCATTATCTATCACTTGCAAACATGTACCTTGGAAGGATAAGGAAAAGGCAGTACTATGGTTTTCTCTCATATGTTATGGATTTCATCGCAGCAGTATCCATTGCTAAGAAGCAGAAGTACGGTATACATGGTAAACTTAGGAGCCCAGACTTCATAAGGGCATTGGCCATCAGAAAGAGATCCAAGGATTTCAGGGACATAATAAGCAAGAAGCTTGCCAAGATAACACATCAATCCATAGACAGGACAAGCTTTGAGTTCTTCGAGATATACATGAAGATATTCAGAAACGATAGAAGTTTTGCAGTATGGCAGACAGCAATACTATCACTTTCAGAACAGGAGGTTGAATTCCTCCTTGGCACCGATGAGGGCGCTGACAAAATATTTGAGGATGCAAGAAAAATAAGGGAAAGGCTGAAATAAAGAGAATCATTTTACCGGGCGATGGAATACGATTATGAAATCCTGAAAAAGATCATTGAATCTGATCCTTTTCTCAGGCACGTTGGAATAAGGGTATTGCATATGGAGGAAGGTTATGCAAAGTTATCAATGGATTTCAGGGAGGAGATAACAAGGATTGGTGGCATCGCCAACGGTGGTGCCCTTGCAACACTGGCTGATGCCGCAGGCGGGACCTCAGTCCTCTCTCTAAGGGAAGGAAAAAATCAGGTAACTGTTAATTTGAGCATTGATTTCCTTGAGCCTGTTGACAATGGACCGGTTACAGCTGAAGCAAATGTTGTGAGGCGTGGTAAAAATCTTGTTTTCTCTGAGATAAAAATAAAGGATGGCAGGGGGAGGTTATGCGCCCGTGCCAGTGGTATCTGGTTTTTCATTCCCTGAGTTAGATCCAACCTGCCTTCTCCTGGAATATTGTGCTCGAAAGCTTAATCTTTTCATCTATGTGGTTTCCTCCAAGAATTGACAGGAACATTGCATCCCTGTAGTATTTCTCTATTCCGAAATCCATAAGATAACCGTATCCACCGTGAACCTGCAGTGCGAGCTTTGAAACCTCTCTGGCAAAGTCTATGGATACAATTTTTAGCATCAGTTCTTTGTTTATATCCCTTTCACCCTGTGCTATGTTTACCATATATTCCTTGAGTATATCCAGCTGTGAATATGCCTGGGCCATACCGAATGCGAGTGGCTGGAAATCCTTGAGTTTATGCAGGAATGCACTCCTCTCCTTTGCATATTCAATTGCCTTATTCAGGGCCCCTTGGGCTATTCCAAGGGCAATGGATGATATGGGAAGATGAATGTCATCCAAGATCTCATCAATATTTACAGGCAATTCAACTGCATTCCCGATATCAACCTCAAATCTAACGGGTGAAAACCTTAGACCCCTGAGGCCAAGTTTCTCATGCTCATCTAGGGCTGAATATCCATTCTCAAGGAGATAGAATCTTCCATTATTGTCCGGTATTATGAATATATTGGCGTCCGAATTAATAACTGCGTTGAGAGTACCCCTGAGCATCCTTCCATCGTTTACAACGCCACCGTAATCAAGGAAATTTAATTTATTTGAATAATAGAATGTTCCAGAAGAATTACCGCTTGATATGCTCATCACCTTTTCTCTGATATCATCCTCTAGAAGTATGGATTTAATCACGAGGGAATTCTGAAGGAATATATAGAATGCAACTGACGGGCTTGCAGATGCTAGCTGTTTTAGAAGTATCGAATAACCAAGCCTATCAAGTGAAGCACCACCGAGTTCATAGGGGGCGAGAGCGCCTAGGAAACCCTGGGCGGACAATTTCTTCTTAAGATCAATGGGAATTCCCTCAAGTTCTATCTGCTTGTTTATAGGCTCTATCTCCTTTGTTGCAAATTCACCAACCACAGACTCAAGTACCCTGTGTTCCTCATCCATGACTATTCCACCCCCATCTTTTTCATAAACATTCTGTATATGACAAGCTTCTCAATCTCACTGGATCCCTCCCATATCTCCATAATCTTCGAATCCCTGAAGAGCCTCTCAAGGGAGGTAACAGCGCCATCTAGCCCCGTCACCTTTAAGGCAGTTTCAGCTGCGTAGGTGGCAGTTTCAGCGGCAAAGTATTTGGCCATACTTGTAAAAACTGGGTCAGGATTGAACTGGAATAGAAGTGAAGCTGCCCTGTATGTGAGAAGCCTTGCAGCATCCACCCTGGTGGCCATCTCGGCTATGGTGAACTGTATGCTTTCCTGAGATGAGAACCTTCTATCCTTCTTCGCCTTTTCAACAATCATGTCAAGTGCTCCCTGGGCTATGCCTATCGACATTGCTGCAACATATATCCTGGTTATATTGAAGAATGTCATCACGTAGTAAAAACCCTTACCTATCTCACCTATTATATTCTCCGGTGGTATCCTAACATTCTCGAATACAAGCTCAGCAGTATCTGTAGCCCTTACACCCATCTTTCCCCTAAGTTTGTTGGCCGATACCCCTGGCCATTTCATCTCAACTATTGCCATGCTCATATTGTGGTGCCTCTTTTCCTCAGATGGAGGAGGACCTGTTCTTGCAAGAACAAGTACGTAATCCGCTATTGAACCATTGGTTATGAACATCTTTGAACCATTCAACACGTAGGATCCATCTGGCTGCCTCTCCATCTTGCTTGCAATGCCTGCAACATCGCTTCCAGCAACCGGTTCTGTTACAGCAAACCCCATGATCTTTTCACCGCGCTGAACAGGCTCCAGGTATTTCTTCTTCTGCTCATCTGAGCCGAAAAGCATTAGTATCTCTGAACCAAATGCATAGACGAAGGATGATATACCAAGACCCGGATCCACCCTGCATAGTTCCTCTATGGTAACCAGGAGATCCCATGGGTTTGAAAAATTCACTATACCCTGCTCATAGGCCATTTTTCTTATGTCAAATGGATACTTTTCATTCTCATCATAATATCTTTTTCTCTCCTCTGTGAATTCCCTTAGAGCGAACTCCCTCACCTTCTTTCTCTTTTCCTCAATCTCCTCAGGTAATGTGAAATCCATAAATCACACCCTCTCTATGATTGTAGCATAACCCTGGCCTCCACCCACGCATAGTGTTGCAAGGCCATATCTTGCATTCTTCTCCTTCAGTATCCTTGCAAGTGTGCCAACTATTCTTGCACCTGAAGCGCCCAGCGGATGACCGATGGCTATTGCGCCACCATGTATGTTTACCCTCTCTTTATCTATTCCAAGTTTCTTTATGGCATTCAGTGGGACCACTGCAAATGCCTCATTTATCTCCCAGTAATCTATGTCCTCCACCTTCAGACCTGCCCTTTCAAGTGCCTTTTTTGATGCTGGAACTGGTCCCTCACCCATTATGCTTGGATCAACACCTGCCCAGCCAAATGATACAATCCTCGCCATGGGTTTAAGCCCGTATTCATCCATTGTTTTCTCACTCATAAGCATTGTCATGGACGCGCCTGCATTAAGGGGTGATGAATTGCCTGCAGTTATTACACCATCTGGTTTGAATGCTGGTGGCAATCTCTTTATCTGGTCAAGGGTGGTGTCAGCCCTTATACTCTGATCCCTGTCAACTGTAACAATCTCACCATTGTACTCCACCTGAACTGGAAGTATCTCACCCTTGAACCAACCATTGTTTAGGGCTTCCCCCGCCAGTTTGTGCGATCTCAGGGAGAATTCATCCATCTCATCCTTGGAGATGCCCTCCACCTCCGCTAGTTTCTCGGCTGTAAGACCCATGCTGTAGCCAATATTCATCTGATACCTCATGTATTCAGGCCTAACAAGGAGTTTGTAGTTTATCTGAATGTTTGGATTATCACCCATTGGTACGTGTGTCATGTGCTCCATACCCCCAGCAAAGGTGATCTCAGAATTCCCAGTCATTATCTCCCATGCCCCTATGGCCATGGCAACCATTGATGAGGAACAGGCCCTATCAACAGCCATTGCAGGTACCTCCACAGGCAGATTTGCAAGGAATATAGGATGTCTTCCACCGTAAAGCCAGTTTTCCCCAGCCTGGAGGGCACAGCCAGTTATGACATCCCCTATCCTCAGGGGATCTATGCCATTCCTCCTAATGATCTCCTTGAGCAGCATTGCCACTGCCTCATCCATCCTGAGAGAATTGAATATATCCCTCTCTGGCTCCCTTGGCCTTGATCTAGAGAATGCTGTTCTTAGAAAATCTACCAGATATACTTCCATTCTTTCACCTACCCTTGAATTCAGGCTTCTTCTTCTGGAGGAATGAGGAAATACCCTCCTTCAGATCCTCCGTTGAGAAAAGAACACCCGCTGCAAAGGATTCCATCTCAAGCCCCACATCCATGGGTACCTCAACACCCTTGTTGAGTAGCCTCTTTGCAAGGGCCATTGAAATAGGTGCGGATGTTTCGGCAATCTTCTTTGCATATTCAATGGCCTCGTTGTCTGGATCCTTCACAATCCTGTTTATTATGCCCATGTTGTATGCGTCCCTACCTGATATCCTCTGTCCGGTCATGATTAGTTCCATGGCCCTTCCAAGGCCCACCACCCTTGCAAGCTTCTGTGATCCACCCCATGCAGGAACCAGACCTATTGTTACCTCGGGAAAGCCTATCTGAACATCCTCCGTTCCTACCCTTAGATCGCAGGCCAGCGCAAGTTCAAAGCCACCACCAAGGGCATATCCCTTCATTACCGCTATCACCAACTTGGGCATCTCTGAGATGAGCCTGAATATCCTCTCACCCTTTCTTGCGAATTCAAGGAATTGGAAGCTGCTTGCAAAGTACTGAGAAAGATCCGCTCCTGCAGAGAATGTTGTACCTTGACCTGTTATTACCACCACACTTATCTCATTATCATCCCATAGTGCCCTTATTGCTTTTTCAAGGTCCTCAAGAAGTTCATTGTTTATTGTGTTATGCTTTGGTCGGTTCAGAGTGATCCTTGCCACCCTGAATGGGAATTTCTCAATAATTACAGTGTTTAACTGTTCGGAGGTTGATGCCTTCTCTTCCTTTACCTCTACCTTCCTTTCTTCCTTTCTCTTCAGCCTTCCCTCTATGGCCTCCCTCATCCTTCCATTCTTAATGGATTCCGCAGGTTCAAAGACTGAACAGTTGAATTTCTTTGCAAGCTCCTCAAGCTTTGCCTTCACCTCAGCATTTGTAAGGCTCTTTGCCACAGATATTGGGCCGAATGCCCTGTTTAAGCCATATTTTACACCTGTCTCTATATCCTCTGGGGTAGCAACACCTTCCTCAATAAGCTTAACAGCCTCATTAATCTCAACCGCAAATATGTCCATTAGGGAGACCTTATCCGTTGCCTTCTTTGTATCTATATGTGGTCTTCCAGCCGACCAGTCATAGAAACCCCTTCCAGTCTTTTTTCCAAGATATTTTTTATTGTAGAGCTCATCGTATACCTTGCACTTCTTATAATCTGGGTTCAGGGTTTTTGCATAATACTCCATTGAATGGTAGACAACATCAATGCCAACATAATCTATAAGCTCGTATGGGCCCATGGGCATACCCTGCATCTTTGCAAAGGCATCTATCTCCTCAGGTGTAGCCACATTATGCTCTATGAGAAGACAGAAAAGGAGCATATCCGGTGCATTTATCCTGTTCACTATGAAACCCGGTGAATCCTTCATTACCTTAACGGGTATTTTACCTATCTTCTTCACGAGATCGTACAGTGTATTTATTATATCATCGCTTGTTTCCTCCCCCTTTATTACCTCCACAAGCTTCATGAGAACAGGTGGATTGAAGAAATGCAGTCCAGCCACCCTACCTCTGTTCTTTAGCGGTTTTGCTATGTCGGTTATCCTTATATTTGAAGTATTGCTTGTAAGGATAGTATCCGCCCTTGTAAATCTTTCAAGATCCAGGAATATCTTTTTCTTGAGATCCTCAATCTCTGGCACAGCCTCAATAACAAGATCCGCTTCCTTCACTGCCGGTTCAAGATCAGTGAATGTCTTTATCCTTGAGAGTATCTCATCAACGGTACCCTTAAGGGATCCCTTCTTTGAAAGCTTATCAAGGCTATCCCTTATCTCATTCAATGCCTTATCAAGCATCTCCTTTGATATATCCTCAAGGTTTACATTATAGCCGTTGAGTGCAAAGACCTCAGCTATGCCATGCCCCATCTCCCCTGAGCCTATAACTGCGACCGTCTTGATTTCCATAGTTATCACTTCAGTTTCTTGACAACATTCACAAGCTTCTGTGCAAGGAATGGATCCCCCTTAATCTTCAATTTTCCTGTAAAAAATGCCTTAGTTCCATCTATGGATCCATCAATGATACCAGCAAGATCCTCTTCCTTTGCGGTCAGAACCACAGAGGGGGAAGGGTGTTCTCCCATAATAAGTTCAGCGGATCCATCGTCCTTGAACTGGAGATAATAGGACTCCCCCAGTTCATTCTTAAACTGAAAGACACTTTTCATTCCCTTTGTTTCCTTCTTTGCTTGCTCGCTAGAGTTTAATTTCTCCACATATCCTTTTAAAATCTCATATGATTTCATGATTTTGAATTGAAAAGTAAGTTAATAAACTTTTTGATAATTGCATGAAG
>PNIT01000126.1 GCA_002878135.1 Candidatus Aciduliprofundum sp. | reverse complement strand
AATAATAAAAAGAAGTTTTAAATATAATATAATTATCTAGTCATCAAAGGGTGAAATTTTTATGGAAGAGAAATTAAAGACTGGTACAACAACGGTTGGTATAGTAACCAAGGAAGGTGTAATTCTTGCCACAGAGAGGAGGGCAACAATGGAAACATTCATAGCTCACAAAATTACTCAAAAGTTGTTCATGATAGATAAATACATCGGTATGACCACAGCAGGGCTTGTTGGTGATCTCCAGGTCCTTGTTAGGTACATGAGAGCTGAGGCAGAGCTTTATAGGCTCAAAAATAAAGTGCCCATGACAATTCAGGCTGCGGCGACAATGCTTTCAAACATATTGAATCAGAGTAAATTTTATCCATATTATGTTAGCCTTATAATAGGGGGATACGATTCAAGAGGCTACCATGTATTTTCTCTGGATGCTGCAGGTGGATCCATAGAGGATAAATATGTTAGCGCAGGATCAGGATCACTATTTGTTTATGGTGTTCTTGAGGATTCCTACAACGATCAGATTACACTGGATGAGGGTATTAATCTAGCAATAAGGGGTGTTAATGCAGCAATGAAAAGGGATGCCGCATCGGGTGATGGTATAGATGTGGCAACCATAACAGAGAAGGATGGCTTCATCAAGCTTGATGAAGAGGAAGTCAAAAAAAGAATGAAAAAGTTGAAGCTAATCTAAATAATTTTAAAATTGGGAAGGCGTTATAATGTCATCGGGAGAATGGGAGGATATACTGGAACAGACGAAGATGGCAGTACTGGAATTTGCACCGTCTATTAATATTACTAGCATAGATTTTGAAGCATCACTCATAGTTGTTTATACAAAGGATATAGATTTCTTTACAGAAAATCCAGATGTTGTAAAGCAGATAGTCCAGAAAATAAGGCGAAGGATCTCCATAAGACCTGATCCATCCATATTGATGGAGGAGGATGAAGCAAGGAAAGAAATAATGAAGATAGTTCCACCAGAGGCAGGAATAACAGATATATATTTTGAGCCTGAAACCTGCGAGGTAGTAATAGTGGCGGAAGCCCCGGGTTTAGTGATAGGGAAGGAAGGCCATCTCCTCAATGAGATAAAGAAGAGGATAAAGTGGGCACCAAAGGTGATAAGGACACCCCCTATACCCTCCAGGATAGTTAGTGAGGTGAGGGAGTTTTTAAAGGAAAATAAGGATATGAGGAGGGAATTTCTCAGGGAAATAGGAAAAAAGCTGAACAGACCTATATTGCAGGGTGAGAACTGGGTAAGGATAATTGCACTTGGAGGTTATAGGGAGGTGGGCAGATCCGCTACACTTCTCATGACAAGGAATAGCAGGATACTCGTGGATTGTGGTGTAAATGTTGCAAATGTTGGTGGTAATGAGCCATGGTCAGGTATACCATACCTCTATGTACCTGAACTCTGGTCACAGGATGCATTCCAGAACGAAAATAATCCATTCAAATACCTTGATGCTGTTGTTCTAACACATGCACACATAGACCACTCAGGACTTATTCCAATGTTATACAAATACAATTATAAAGGTCCCGTTTATCTTACACCTCCAACAAGGGATCTGGCCGTGCTTCTTCAGATGGATTACATAAAACTTGCACACGCCGAGGGTAACAGGGTACCATACGATTTTAAGGATATTAAGGAGATGCTCAGGAGAACAATCACCCTTGAATATGGAGAAACAACGGATATTACTCCAGATATTAGGCTAACATTCCATAACGCTGGCCATATACTGGGTTCATCTGTTGCGCATTTCCATATAGGAGAAGGTTTGCACAATGTTGTAATAACAGGTGACATAAAGTTTGAGAAAACATGGCTGTTTTCACCGGCCACTAACAGGTTCCCTAGGGCTGAAACAGTTATAATTGAATCCACATACGGTGGCAAGGATAATTTTCAACCCTCCAGGAAGGAGGCAAGTGAAAATCTGAAAAATGTTGTTCTTGATGTAATTAACAGGGGAGGGAAGATCCTAATTCCAGTTTTTGCCGTTGGAAGAAGCCAGGAGGTAATGGTTGTCCTTGAGGATTACATTAGGAAAAATGAGTTACCTAGGTTCCCCATATACCTGGATGGTATGATATGGGAGGCAACAGCCATTCATGCTGCATATCCGGAATACCTGAACAGGGATTTGAGGGAAAGGATGTTCAAGAAATCGGATAACCCATTCCTCTCAGATATCTTCGTGAGGGTGGACACATCCGAGACCAGGGAAAGGATAATCAATGATCAGCAACCCGCTGTGATACTTGCCACATCGGGTATGATGAATGGGGGGCCAGTTCTTGAATACTTCATCAATCTAGCAGAGGATCCAAAGAATGCCCTTATATTCGTTGGTTACCAGGCAGAGGGCACCCTAGGAAGGAGGATCCAATCAGGTACAAAGGCACTTTCACTCCCAAGCAGGGGAAGCATGGTGAATATTGAAATAAATATGCAGGTAATAACTGTTGAAGGTTTCTCAGGGCATGCGGACAGAAAACAGCTGATACAATTTATTACATCCATGGTCCCAAGGCCTAGCAGGATAATCACCTGCCACGGGGATGATGAAAACTGTGAATATCTTGCAGGTACCTTCAACTACAAGTTTGGTTTTAATTCAATCGCACCAAGAAATCTGGAGGCAATCAGACTGTATTAAAAATTGGAAAATCTATTAATATCTCCCTTTCCTTTACGTATAAAAGGAATTGGTATGTTCAGGGATCTTGAGGAAATGAATGAAATTCTCATAAAATGTGAAAAATGCCCCAGACTGGTAAAATTCAGGGTTGAGGTTGCGAAAAGGAAAAACAGGTTTTTTGGTGAAGAATACTGGAGTAAACCTGTGCCAGGTTATGGAGATCATAATGGTAATCTATTAATTCTTGGACTTGCACCAGCTGCCACCGGAGGAAACAGGACAGGAAGGATATTTACAGGTGATAAGAGTGCAGAATTCCTTGTTTCATGCCTCTATGAAGCAGGTTTCACCAATAAGAGCACATCCTTGAGAAAGGATGATGGTCTTTTTTATTATAATACATATGTAACAGCAGTTGTTAAATGTGTACCCCCCAATGATAAGCCAACAAGGGAGGAGATTGAAAATTGTTTTCCATATCTGGAATTTGAGATCGACAGTATGAAAAACCTGAGGGCAGTACTAGTTCTTGGAAGGATTGCATTTCAATCACTTAAAATGTATTACAGGAAAAAAGGTGTTGCAATGGAGAGGGATTTCGTGAGTGGCGAATTCTTCAACATCAACAACGTAAGGATATATATGCATTATCATCCAAGTCCTAGAAATGTTAATACAGGTAGAGTAAATAAAGAGGAATTTGTTAATTTCTTAAAGAAAATAAGGGAATATCTATCAGAGTAATTTTTAAAGGAATGTTAGGAGAAACTGAAAAACTCAACAGCTTTAGCTATGAAATACAAGAATCACCAAAAGAAAAGCATAAAAATATATTTTGTATAGATACATATGGTATTGGCTTTGATAGCAGTTCAATACCAGATAAGGATGGTGCGGTGAATCTATGCCTGAGGAGTTGATAAATCAGTCCGAATGGATTATATCCATACGGATATTGTTCTATGAATCAGGAAGTTCCGATGCTTTGGATGAGAAGTAGCACACGGGTATAAACTACCAAATAAACTAGCTGATTGATCCCGGGATCCAGAATAAGTATGGGAAAAATTTTATACCAAAAACAATTGAAGTAATCATGGCAAATAAAAAGCAAAATAAACAGGCGGACAAAAAGAGTGAGAAGGACGAGTACATAGATTTTCTTGAGGAAACATTGAGTGAATTCACACTTGCATTCTTACTGGACATGGAGAGGCACGGAATTTTCTCATCCGATAATGATGAATTTGTTATTACGGAAAAATTCATGGACAAGGTGGTAAACCTGGCTCTAGATAATATATCCAAGGGAATGGATGCGGATGATGTTATAGGAGAATCAATATTTGATGCAATAAAGGGTTTTTATGGGGATGAGCTTACTGAGGAAGAAATCTATCCCAGGGCAGATATAGTTTTAAGCTTTGTGCTTGACAATTTAGAGGAGATAATAAAAGAGAATGCAGGTAAATGAACATATGCGGAATTGACGAGGCGGGAAGGGGTCCCGTAATAGGTCCCCTTGTTATATGCGGCCTATGCGCTGAAGAAGATAAGATAAAGGATTTAAAGGTAAGGGATTCAAAGGAATTATCCAGAAACAGAAGGGAGATTTTATATCAAAAAATCATTGAAAATTCAAATTCATATTCACTTGAGATATTAAAGCCTGAAGTAATAGATTCTATGAGAAGGAGATATACACTCAATGAAATAGAGGCAATCTATATTGCCAAGATAATTGATAGTCTGGGAAGTAATACGTATTATGTTGATGCTGCTGATGTGAATGAAAAAAGATTTGAAGAGGAAATAAGAAAATATTTGAAGATTGATGCTGTTATAATATCAAGGCACCATGCCGACAGGGATTATCCCATAGTATCAGCTGCGTCAATTGTAGCCAAGGTGGTTAGGGATAGGGAGATAGATAGGCTGAAGGAGATATATGGTGATTTCGGATCCGGCTATCCTTCAGACCCAAGGACAATAAAGTTCCTGAAAGAATATCTCATAAAGAACAGAAGATTCCCGCCCATAGTAAGAACCACATGGGAAACCTTGAAAAAAATTAATACAAGTTTGGAATTTTTCATTGATGGTGAAGGGAATGGAAAAACTGGATGAACTTGTTAAGAAATTCAACCAGAGGGCCATGGAGGATGAAAGACTATCAAGTGATATCGCCGATTTAAAGAGAGATATTCTTTTAAACTTCAAGGATGATGGAAAATTTTATCTCCATCTGGAAAATTCGAGGTTAGAATTTGTTGATCCATTTGAAAATCCAGACATTGAGATAGAGATGGATATGGATACATTCAACAAAATACTGAGCAAGGAGCTGGATGCCCTGAGTGCCTATATTACAAAGAGAATAGTTGTTAGGGCATCCCTGAGGGATAAACTTCTCCTATCGGATCTCCTTAAGGCATGACCTGTATGGAAGAATATTTCAGGCATCTTGAGGAAGAGGCGAAGAAATGTTATGAAATTGCCAGGGCAGCAAGATCCAGGGGTGATGATCCAGAGATTGATGTGGAAATACCCATGGCTGAGGATCTCGCCTCCAGGGTAGAGAAACTCATAGGTATAGAAGGAATCGCAGGCATAATAAGGGATTATTCAAGAATTTATGACAGGGAAACGGTAAGTATAATGGCGGCCAGGGAGATTGCAAGAAGATTATCGGATGATAGGAATAGGGCCATAGACATAGCGGTGAGGGTAGGCCTTGCAATTCTCACTGAGGGTATACTTGTTGCACCATTGGAGGGAATTACGGATGTTAAGATAAAGAATAACAGGGATGGAAGTGAATATCTCTCAATATACTATTCTGGACCCATAAGGGGTGCAGGTGGTACAGCCCAGGCTCTCAGTGTTCTCATAGGGGATATAGTGAGAAGGGATCTAGGTATAGGTGCATTCAAACCATCCCCAGAGGTGGTGGAAAGATATAAGGAGGAAATACAGATATATGGGAATGTTGAGCATCTACAGTATCAGCCATCACCCCAGGAGATAGAAGAAACGATTAAAAACTGCCCTGTATGCATAGATGGGGAGGGTACATTAGAGCACGAGGTATCAGGTTTCAGGGATCTCCCTGAGATAGAAACAAACAGGGTAAGAGGTGGTATGTGTCTTGTTGTTGCAGAGGGTATAATCCAGAAATCAAGGAAACTGAAGGGTATCGTTGAAAAGATGGGTATTGAGGGATGGGGGTTTCTAGATAAACTGATAAAGAAGGAGAATCTGGAATCAAGCGAGGATTCTTCTCAGAAATATATTGAGGATATAGTGGCGGGCAGACCTGTATTTTCTCACTCTGACATGAAGGGTGGTTTCAGGCTGAGGTATGGCAGGTGTAGGACCGGTGGACTTGCAACAGTATCCATAAATCCTGCCTCTATGGTATTGATGGATAATTTTATTGCCATAGGAACGCAGCTGAAGCTGGAATTCCCAGGTAAGGCGGCAGGTATGACCTCCTGTGAGAGTGTTGAGGGTCCCATTGTTCTCTTAGAGAACGGCGATCTTATACAGGTAAATTCATATAGGGAGGCTATAGAGATAAAGGGAAAGGTAACAAAGGTATATGACAATGGGGAAATACTGGTACCCTTCGGTGAATTCCTTGAAAATAATTATCCTCTAAAGAGGGGTTCATTCACCGTCGAATGGTGGAATGCAATAGCAAAATCTTCCGGCATAAAGATCAAGGATTCCATAAGTTTCTCTGAGGCCTTTGAAATCTCAAAGAAATATGGAATACCTCTCCATCCAGAATACAATCTTTTCTGGCATGATGTTAAATTGGAGGATGTAAAAAAATTGAGAGATCATATTGTTTCCAGGGGAAGGGTAAAGGATGGTAAGCTATTGCTTGAAAAGGATCCATACATAAAGGAGATACTCTGCACACTGGGTGCTCTCCACAGGGAAAAGGATGTAATTATAATTGATAAATATGGCTATCCAATTATCAGGCTCCTTGGACTGGATGTTGATGGTGATAGGATAGTAATTGAAAGGGAATGGATAGATGCAAAGGATACAATTGATCTTATAGAAAAGATCTCCGGCATAAAGGTATACCCAAGGGCACCCACAAGGGTGGGGGCAAGGATGGGAAGACCCGAGAAAGCGGCGGAGAGAAAGATGAAACCCCCTGTCAATGTCCTCTTTCCAATAGGTGAAACGGTTGGTAGAAGGAGATCAATATCAATGCTATCTGAAAATTCCTCAAATAACGTATCAGTTAGTGTGGGGGTAAGATTATGTCCCAGATGCAGGAGAAAGACATACAAGGTAAAATGTGATCAATGCGGTTCTAGAACAGTATATACGGGTAAAACTGAAACCATGGAAATACCAATAATTGAAGAGTTTAGGAGGGCGATGGATCGTTTAGGCATAAATGATGTGAACTTTGATGTTAAGGGTGTAAAGGGTCTTATATCCAGGGAAAGTCTTCCTGAGCCACTTGAAAAGGGTATTCTCAGGGCCATGAATGGTGTATGGGTTTTCAAGGATGGGACATCGAGATTTGATATGAGCAATCTAGCAATAACACATTTCAGGCCATCAGAAATTGGCTTGAGCGTTGAAAGGGCCAGAGAACTTGGATATAAAAAAGACATATATGGTAATGAATTGGTAAGTGGGGATCAGATTGTACAGATCTTTCCCCAGGATATAATAATTTCAAGGAAGGGTGGTGATTACCTTCTCTCCGTGTCAAAATTCATAGACAATCTTCTGGTAAAATATTATGGCCTTGAGGCATTCTATAATGCAAGGAGCATTGATGATCTCATTGGACATCTCGTGATGGGTCTTTCTCCCCATACCTCAGGTGCAATACTCGCACGTATAATAGGATATACGGAAGCTCAGGCCTGTTTTGCCCATCCATTCTACCATGCAGCAAAAAGAAGGAACTGCGATGGTGATGAGGATTCAGTGATGCTCCTATTGGATGCGTTGATTAACTTTTCAAGGCATTACCTTCCATCCTCCAGGGGTAGTCTTATGGACGCTCCACTCTTTCTATCACTCAAGGTGGATCCAAGGGAGATAGACAAGGAGGCACTTAATGTAGATATACTCTATGAATATCCTCTCGAATTCTATGAGGCTTCAATAAGGGGGGCAAAACCATCTGAGATAGCATCAAAAATGGAGACAATAAAGGACAGACTTGGGAAGGGTAGAGAATATGTTGAATATGGATTCACCCATGATACTGGAAATATAAACACTGGAATTATTGAGAGTGCATACAAGACGCTAGGTGAAATGGAAAATAAAACCAATGCACAACTTTCACTCGCTAACAAGCTAAGAGCAGTTGATGCAAGGGATGTTGCAAACAGGATAGTCTCACACCACTTCATTCCTGACATCATGGGAAATATGAGGAAATACGGTACGCAGGAGTTCAGATGCTCAAAATGTAACAGAAAATATAGAAGGATACCGCTCACAGGTAAATGTGAATGCGGGGGTAATGTCATCCTGACAATATCTGAGGGAAGCATTACAAAGTATCTGGACATAGCAAAGGATATTTCCGAGAGATATAAGATAAATACATACACCAGACAGAGGCTCCTTTTTGCTGAAGAGGCAATAAGAACCTTATTTATTGAAGAAAAGCAGAAATCAAATGGAAAGAGGCTGGAGGATTTCATATGATATATATCTATGTGGTAGGTCCTGCAGGATCCGGAAAATCAACATTTACATCCGGATTGCAGCAATGGATGAGGAATAACCAGTATGAGGCAATAACTGTTAATCTTGACCCTGGTGTGGAAAATATACCCTACACACCTGATGTTGATGTAAGGGAGTGGTATCAGCTCCAGGATATAATGGAGGAATATTCACTTGGTCCAAATGGAGCACAGATACTTGCCTCAGATCTTATTGCCTCAGATATAGATGAAATAAGGGAAGAGATAGTTTCATATGATGCTGATTATGCCATAGTGGATACACCAGGGCAGCTTGAGCTATTCGCCTTCAGGACATCAAGCGATATGATAGTGAAGGGGCTTTCGGAAAAGGAAAGTTATATGGCATTTATAATGGACCCTATGCTTGCACTTTCACCCTCGGGGTATGTATCACTCCTTACACTTTCAGCATCCGTCTTCTTCAGATTTTATATACCATATATAAATATAATTAATAAGATAGATCTTCTCAATGAGGAGGATATTTTGAAAATAAGGTCATGGATAGAGGATGTTGATGATCTCTATAATGACCTTAGAAATGAAAGAGAGGGTATGGTAAAGGAGTATGCTATGCAGATGTTCAGGTCCATGGAATCCCTGGGAATAAATTTCAAACCAATATTTGTATCATCAAGGGACATGAGGGGAATGGAGGATGTTTATTCGAATGTTCAGCTTGTGTATTTTGGGGGTGAGGATCTTGAAAAGAGGTGAATCATCTTTTTAAAAGTTTGACCTCTGGCCTTCTATCCTCAATCTTAAGGATTGCAAAATATCCCTCCTTTGCAGGACCGGGGTTGAAGAATAGTGTGTCACCAATCTTCACCATACCCCTTTCCTCGTGTATATGCCCCGACATAACAAGGAATGGCCTTTTTTCGTCTATCGCCTTTCTAATCCCCCTGTTCCCTGCGTGTTTTTCATGCACTTTATCAAGGATTCCATAGGGTGGCTGATGAAGCATTAGGGCGGTGTTATTATCAACCCTTGAAACTAGGAAATTGTAAGCTATGTCATCAGTGTAACCTATACCAATATTTATAAAGCTGTAGTCAGCACCTCCAAGGCCCACCAGCCTGAAATCTGCAAAATCATACGTATTTTTATGCATATTTATCATGTTTGCTCTGGAAAAATAATTGAAAATTTCCGGTGGATCGCAGTTTCCAGGAATTGCAAACACTGGTAAATCCTTAGGGGAAAGGTTGAGTATAAATTCTGATGGACCGAAATTTGTAAGGTCCCCGAGGAGTATAACTGCCTCTGCCCCATGCTCCTTTGCTATTTCCTCAATAAAATGATGTGTAACTGCAGAGTGAATGTCACTCATCACAAGGAATATCATGTTCCCACATTCCAGGAATTTATGTATTTAACCTGTTCCTCCGTAAGTTCATCCTTCTGTATACCAAAAACCTTAAGTGCTATCTCTGCCACACCTCTGTCAATCTCCTTAGGAACTGGATATACCCTTTTTTCAAGTTTAGCATGATTTTTAACAATGTATTCCGCCGTAAGGGCCTGTATTGAAAATGATAGGTCCATTATCTCTACGGGATGCCCCTGTCCACCTACGAGGTTTATTAACCTTCCTTCACCTAGAAGATACAATCTTCTACCATCATGGAGTGTGTATTCATCAACATATCTTCTCACACTCTTTACCTCCCTTGATAGTGACATTAGGTCGTTCTTGTTTATTTCTACATCAAAATGACCAGAGTTTGCAAAGATGCATCCATTTTTAGCCCTCAAAAAATGTTCCTTTCTCACAATATCCTTAACACCTGTTGCTGTAATTACAATATCGGCATCCTTTATTGCATCCTCCATTCTTTTGACATGGAAACCGTCCATATGTGCTTCAATGGCCTTTACTGGATCCACCTCGGTTACCGTTACCTTCGCACCCATACCTCTCAATCTGCTGGCAATCCCCCTTCCACACCATCCATAGCCTGCAACCACAGCATTCTTTCCAGCGATGAGAAGATTTGTTGTGCTCATTATTCCATCTATGGTGCTCTGGCCAGTACCATATCTGTTATCAAAGAGATGTTTCATTTCGGCATCATTAACATCAAACATAGGAAATTTGAGTACACCATCCTTTTCCATTATCTTTAACCTCATCACACCCGTTGTAGTTTCCTCATTTCCTCCCATTATTTTCAGATTTCTCTCAGTATGCAATAGAGTAGTCAGGTCGCCACCGTCATCTATGATTATGTCAGGTTCAGCATCTAGCACCTTGTTTAAACTTTCATAGTATTCATCCCTTGTCTGACCCCTTTTTGCATAAACGTGCATGATCTCAGAAAGACTGGAGGCAACATCATCGTCAGTTGTGAGTGGATTGCAGGAGGTAATGTAAACCTCGGCACCTCCCTCCTTCAATGTTTTTGCGAGTACTGCAGTCTTAGCCTCCAGATGCAGTGCCATACCAATTTTTATGCCCTTGAATGGCATATTTTTTCTGAAGTTCTCTCTAACTGTGGAAATTATACCCATTCTACTCTCTGCCCAGTAAATCTTTTGTCTTCCTTCATTTATATTTGCCATAAATAAGTATAGCATTCTTAAAATAAAATCTTTTCATTTATTGGAGTTAATATAGGTCCAGTTAACATAGAATACGTATACCCATTGTGAGTTATCAGATGTTGAATTATAATAAACCTTTTCAAAGGGTTCATTGAAAAATTTCTGGAATGATGAATTGCTAATATATACGGGTGGATCATAAGATGGATGTGTGGAAAGCTGGTATCCATAAACTCCATTGTAATACATGTTTGAATTTATAAGCACATATCCTACCCTTGGATATGTACCATTTAAACCATTCAGTTCATATATTGCATCCTTCCAGGAGGTGGAATTCCAAAGATGATATGTGTATTCAAAGGTTGAATTGAAACCCAGGGCCTCGAGATAAAGACCGTCAACAGCATCCGTTGCAACGGAATAATTCTTATTTCCATGCTTTTCCAACCATATTATACCACTCATCATAACGGGAGTTACATAGTTCTGGGAAATCTCACCTACCTGATTTATCAGTGGATATGCAGTAACAAGCGATACCATTGCAATTATCACTAAAAGTATGGTGAATATTGTTCTGAAATCCCCCTTTTCCACCCTTATGAGTATTTTTTTACCCACACCTGATGGTATATATATTGGTGGTGAGGTTCTTACCTCCTGTCCAAGTATCGTTCCTCTCACTATTCCCTCAGGGGGAAGATAGTAGTACCTATCTTCATCTTTCATCTTTTCAGAATTGGATTTATAGATTTCATAAACACCTATACCACCAAATATTGAGAATGGTTCGAATAGATATTCAAGGTACCTGTAGGGTATGAGTACACCATTCCAGGTGACGGTGGAATAAATGAGTGCTATGGACATCATTGATATCCAGCCGAAGAGTATTATCTTTGCATCAGCATAATCCTTCACCCTGTTTATACCTATACCTATAAAGCCAAGTGTAATTATAAAGGGCAATGAATATACAATTCCAATATAATTAATTTTTATTCCCTTTATACCTATGGTGATGAGAAGTATGAAGATTGAGAATACCAGAAATAGTGTAAGCAGGAAAGAATATGTATACTTCATTTCAATGCTCACCTTTAGGTTCCTTGCAAACCCTTCAATGTATCTTGTTATGTATAATAGAAATAGAACAAGTAGATAAAAAATGGTTATAACAACGTACCACGGTAATGTCCCAAGAAACGCCTGTTCTATGAATGAACTCATCGAAGGCACCCTTGTTATCCAGTAAAGGAAGGTGGCGGATATAAATGAGAGAAAATATGCCACCTCTATGAGATAAATTTTATACTTGCCCTTCAGTATCCTGGTAAGGTATATTATACCAAAGATTGAAAGTATATACATATATGTGCTCAGGTGATGAGAAAGTAAAAGTGCTATGGATGAAAGAACGAGTGGTATATAGTATAACCTTTTTTCCCTTGAATATATAAAAAAGAGTATTGAAAGCAGGAGGAATAGATGACCAAATACAAGAAGACCCACCATGGAGGTTTCAAAGATTTCAAGTGGGTTTACTGCCAGAAAGAGTGCAGAAACAATACCTATAAAGCTAGAATTTGTAATCTTTTTTGCAATAAGATAGATTATGGGTATTGTTAATCCAGCAAATATAGGTGGAACCTTCAGAAGGAGCGTATTTATGCTAAGGCCTGTAGCGTAATGGATTAGAACCATTGTCCAATAAAACATTGGAAAATTTCCATATCCAGAGCTCCCCCATATGGAAGGTAGTGAATTGAAAACAAGACCCAGGTTAACAAATGCTGTAGTTAGTGCATAGTATATGCCATAATCCACTCCCCATATTGAATATCTGTAGGAAGGTAAAATTCTCAGGAGTATTCCTATTAGGGAAATAAGGAAAATGGATACGAATAAAGATATTGGTCCTGTAAATTTCTTCTTCATTCTTAATAACATCTAATACCAATGTAATTTTAAACATTTCTTTTATCTATCAATTTCAAGATAAAAAGGATATGGTTTAATCCATTTATTTTTATTTAGATAAATATTATGAAAAATGAACATCTCAAAAATAAATGCTCAGCATAGTAATTTTTTACA
>PNIT01000055.1 GCA_002878135.1 Candidatus Aciduliprofundum sp. | reverse complement strand
GATCCCTGTCCTTTGGCTCCTTTGGCAATATCACCAGCCCCCGTAATGCACTATCTCAGAGAGTGATTTCCTGTGTGGAACCCTGGGAATTTCATCTGGTATTCCAAAGACTATTATGCAGAATATCTCCATGCCATCGGGTATACCGTACCTCTCATATATTTTATCCTTTTCAAAGTATCTTGATATCCTTGAGTATGTTACATCAATGAATGAGGATCCCAAACCCAGCTCATGGGCCATTAACATCATATTCTCAGAGGCCATGGATAGGTCTATGGGCCAGGAGGGTGAAAGTGATTTATCCGCCACCATGATCACTGCGAATGATGCATCCAGGAACTCCCTCCTGAGTGTTTCCTTCATCCCCAGTATTATATCTTTCTCAGCATCATCCAGGTTTTCAGCGAGCCTTAGGTATGCATTCAAATAAATTTCGGATAGAAAATTAAGGTCATCACTTCCATAGACAACAAGGAGGTTCCAGGGCTGGGAATTCCTGTATGAAGGTGCCCACCTTGCAGAATCAAGTATTGAAAGCACCTTGGTCTCAGGAATTGGTCCCTTCCTGAACCTTCTCACACTCCTCCTTGTCCTCACAAGCTCCTGAAAATTCATCCTTTTACCTTTCCACTTCCTCTACCTCATTGTACCATGGCTTTGAGGTACCCTTCTTGGCTCTCTTCTCCCATGCCCTTGTTTTTGGTGTCTCATCTATTATCTTGAGCAGTTTGTTTATCCTTTCCCTTACCACCTCAAACTGTGCCCTATCCACCTTTGGATCATTCTGAAGCACCTCAAGCACCTTTTTCAAATTGTTGGTTGCATCGTACCAGAATCCCCAGTCATCTGAAAGTATTTCAGCGATATACCTTCCATTTATCTTATTCTCCTCCTCTTTATCTGATACATCATGGGCAAGGAATAGAACGAATAGATCAACAAGATCCTTCCTGTTTATCTGGTGTATCTGAAGTTTTTCAAGAACGAGCTCCTCAAGTGGTATGGTGGGTATTGATTTTTCCAGCCTTCCATTCTCAAACCTAACATCATGGCTGAAGCTAAGCACATCGTAGAATACATCAACATGGAAATGACCCTGGGGATGGTAGAATATGTTCCTCCTGTTTCCAAATATGGTATTCACGTACTGATCAGGCTTATAGCCCATCTTCTTTTCAAAGAATTCTCTCACCTGCTTTGACTGTTTTGAATATGCCATGAGATCCAGGTCAGTGAACATCGGCTTTCCACCACCAAGACGGTCTAGCGCTTTATGCAGTACGATGCATTCATCGCAGTGTGTTGAATGTATGTGTATGGCAAGGGCTCCGAGTATCCTTAGAATAATACCCTCCTTCTGTGCCCTTTCCACGAGTTCCGTTACCTCCTTTATAAATTCATCCTGTGGTATTGTTACAAAATCTGTCATTCCATCACCTTTTTAATCAAA
>PNIT01000028.1 GCA_002878135.1 Candidatus Aciduliprofundum sp. | reverse complement strand
AAACCAGTTTCCAGGTTTTCCACAATCTTCCAGCTCAGGCATCTGATATCCGGCAAATACATAGAGAAGGGATATTCTCTGGATTTCAGTACATCAAAAATAAGGATTAAAAATGCTGGAATTCCTGTTGAGATGGATGGAGAGGTGGTGGGTAAAACACCCGTGGAAATAGATCTCATGAAAAATCATTTGAGGATTATCACAGGGAATATTTAAGGATGGATGAACAATTTTTTTAAGGAATAATCTATCCTCAGATCATATGAAACTACTTGGTATAACAGCACCTTTCACAGGATCAGGAAAGACAACAGTAACACTTGCCATCTCAGAACATCTCAGGAATTCTGCAGTTTTCAAGATAGGTCCGGATTTCATAGATACTGGCCTGGCGAGATCAATAACAGGCTATGCTGAGAATATTGATCGCTATCTCGAGGGAAAAAATTATAAAAAATTGATATGCGAGGCATCAAAAAAATATGATTATGGAATATTCGAGGGCGTCATGGGTCTTCATGATTCAGGACTTGAATTCGATAATAGTACATATTATTATTTCAGAAGGCTTGGCATACCCCACCTGATTGTGATTGATGTTTCAAGGCTGGCCGAAAATGCATATTACATATTTAAGGGTATGAGGAATTCACTCACACTGGGTGTAATTTTAAACAATTACCATGGGGAGAAGCACCTGAGAATGGTGGAGAGGGAATTCATTAAGCATAATGTAAGGATCTACGGTAGGATACCATTCAAAAGGGATATATCAATTGAGGAAAGGCACCTTGGCCTTAAAACATTCATGGAGATGGATGATCTAAAAAATAAGATAAAAGTTGTGAAGGAATATATGGACTTTGAATTCCTAGAATACCTGCCTGATTTCAGCTGTAACCATAATGAGAATTTTGTAAACCAGGGGAAGAATATATTGGTGGCCATGGACAGGGCATTCAATTTCTATTACCAGTACAATCTGAATCTCCTGTCGAGGATAGGGAACCTAAAATTTTTTTCACCACTGAAGAATGAATCATTTGATGATGGTGATTTCATCTACATAGGTGGAGGATATCCTGAACTCTATAAGGAGGAACTGGAAAAATCTAATAAAACCAGGGAATCAATTATTGATGCATTTAACAACAATAAAATTATCTATGGTGAGTGCGGTGGCCTGATGTACCTGATGGAGAAAATAGATAATGGTAAGGGGGAATATGAAATGGTGGGATTATTTCCGGGTAATGTGCGAGAAAGATCTGGTCTTGTTCTTGGATATACGGAGCTAATAGCCAGAAGGGATTACTTCATCTTCAGAAAGGGTGATATGTTCAGGGGACATGAATTCCATTACAGTTCAATCAAAACTGATGGGCCTTTTGCACTTGAAATGAGAAGAGGGAGGGGTATAGATGGCAGGGATGGGCTTTACAGAAAGAATGCCTTTGGATCCTATACACACATTCATTTCTTCCCATACAGGG
>PNIT01000077.1 GCA_002878135.1 Candidatus Aciduliprofundum sp. | reverse complement strand
CTACACATTCCCAGTTTTCTGGTGTTGCGAGGTCAAAACCACCTATTCCAGTGAATGCTGAAAAATATCTCATCTTTCAATCACCCCATAAAGTAACTTTGTTTGTGACATTGCTATATTTATCCTTTGCACCGCCATATTATAATATTCCCTGTTTATCTCAAACCCTATGAACTTGCGGTTTAACTGTATACTTGCTACTGCGGTTGAACCCGAACCCATGAATGGGTCAAGGACAACATCGTTCTCAATGGTCACAGGCTTTATGATCCTTTTCAATACTTCAACGGGTTTTTCTGTAGGATGTTCTGTCTCTCCATATGCGGATCTATTTGGGTATAATATATAATTATACATCTCTGTCTGTTTCTGGTAATTCTTCATGCGCATATTCCCCTTTGTTCCCATCCATATGAACTCAGTTGCCGATATGAAATTCATTCTTCTAAAGTGTGGAGTTGGATTAGTCTTTGCCCAGACAAATATAGTCTTAGATGTTATTCCGAGTTCTTTAGCTATTTTCTCCAGCAGGCATATCTTGTTTTTATCAAAGAATACCATGAACCATCCACCATCTTTCAATTTGCTGTATGCCAATGCCATCCATTTCTTAGTAAATTCCTCATATTCTTGTTCGGACTTAAAATGATCCCATTCTCCAAAGTCGAGTTTTATGTCCATATTCTTTCTGTTTATTCTTTTATTTTCCTGTGAAATCATATAAGGTGGGTCAGTTAGTAATAGGTCAATGGAATTATCTGGTATGTATTTCATACCTTCCAGACAATCCATATTATATATTCTGTTGAATTCAATATTCATCTTTCAATCCTCCTCCCTTCTGACGAACGTGAGCTTGTTGTTCTGATACACTACCCTCACCGTTTTGCTTAAATATGGCTTTATGTCCATATCAAAATGATCATAGAGTTCCTTGTCTTTTATGAAGTATGCATAGTATCCGCCGAGCACCAGTATTCCCTCCTCGCCCCACAGCCTGAATTTCATTACCTCCTTTGCATCCCTGCAGTCAAAATAATTCAGATCATACTCCATCCGATAAAAATCACCGTTTATCAACCTGTAGATCCTTCTATTTTCTCCCCTGACCAGCCAGACCTCAACGCTCGGCTCATTGAAATGCACCTCGGCCCTTATTTCTGCGAGTATATCCGCCCTCATCCTCCCCCCCATTATCCTGATCAGCCTGACATCCCCCTCCCTTACGGCTATCAGGTCAAAATATCTTGCAAGGTCGTGTGTATCATGCTTTTCAGTTCTCCGGGTGTTCAGTGTCTCAACAATGTAACCCTGCTCAAGGAGCGGGTAAATATACCTGATGTAGTCCCTGAACCCAACCATGGTTAAAGTAATACTTTGCCTGTATTTAAGGTTTTCTGCCAAAATACCATCCCGCCCGCAAAATTTTTCTTACTGCTCTGCATATATTTAGACCATGAATAAAATTGAAAATATAGATAGATGTCCATTATG
>PNIT01000006.1 GCA_002878135.1 Candidatus Aciduliprofundum sp. | reverse complement strand
ACTTCCACTACCTCCTGCAATATATATACATTTTGGTGATTGATATGAAAATATGTGAATATAAGCACAATCTAATGGACATGTTCTTTCTGATGGCAAAGCCCGCAATAAACGATGTATTGCACATGGCTGAAGGTCTGCCATACTTCCAGAAGACCACATACTTTAACCAGCTGGCAATACTGAAGCTGAAGACGGAATCGGAAATTGCCGAAATGGCAAAGAAATACAACCAGCCAGCATACCTGCTACTGCAGAGGTATGGAGATTTCGTATACCTATCCTATTATGTAAATCCACCTATCCTTCCCATAGACCTTCAGGACACGGAAAGGATAAAATCAATATACCACCTGTTCATTAAAATAATATTTGAATGAGATGAAAGAGTGGTGGTAAAATGCAGCTGTGCGAATACATGACAAATTTGGCGTGCGTACTGCTTGGGTCAGAACACAAGAGCATATCACCACAATTACAGACAATTCCAGTCTTTGATCTTGCCCTCTCATTTATATATATGGACAAATCAAGGAACCTTCCAACCTTTTTGTTCAAAATAACCGATGTTCCTGAAGATTACAGAGAAGAGGTGCAGAGTACAATCATTGAAAGGGGATGGAAGGTCAGCAGAACCCTTGCAGACTTTTTCCTTGAAATTGATTTTGAGTCTTCAAGTATCTATGTCAAACTGGCTGGAAGAGGGAGAATGAGCAATAAAATATTTATCATAGTGAAGGGGTGAAAAAATGCAGCTGTGTGAATATGCAATCGGCCTGACAGCCATGCTGTTTTGGATGCCATACGGAAAACCGAAACATAGCATTCAACCTAACACGAATACGATTAGCATCTACAAATACTATGGATCAGATAAAAATGAAAAAATTGAGGTCATATCATATATTATCCTCAAAATAATTTACAGAAATGGCTCCACCGAAAAAAGAGAATTCAGCGGAATATTTTATAACTTACACATTAAAAATTCCAAAATCAATGCACCAGATATTGCGATTGAATTACACGGCAAAATCAGCATGCATAAATTCTTTGTAATCTGGATCTGAGGATAAAATGATTTCCAAAATGATGAGGTGAAAAGATGCGACCGAACGAGTATGCAATAAACCTGACATCCATACTGTTCTGGCTGGAACACGGAGAAATAGATCGTACTATCAGCAATTCCATGATTACTATCTACAAGCACTACGATTGGTTCGCATATGAAAATATTGAGGTCTCATCATTCATTCTCCTTGGAATAATTCACAGAAAAGTTGAAGAAAGAGAACACAGTGGGCCATTTTACGGCCTGTATATCAAGGATCCAAAGAATTTTCATAATCTGATTATCTGGCTCAAAATGTGTGGTAAAATCGGCCCGTGCAAATTGCTGGCAATCCGTTTCTGAGAATAAAAAGGCTGTTTTCCCTTCTCCTAATACCTTTTTCTTTTCTTTGTATACTTTCTTTTCTTTTTCAGCCCTGCAGACCC
>PNIT01000049.1 GCA_002878135.1 Candidatus Aciduliprofundum sp. | reverse complement strand
AACCGTAAATCCTCAATTTTTAGGTAATATTTAATTCATCTCCATTTTATTTATCATTTCTAATTATTCCTGCGTTTATTTTCTCTTAAGGTAAAGTTTATATATTGTATTACCTATTAGGTAATACATGCAGGAACCATGGATGAAGAAAATTGTTGATGAAATCAGAAAGGAATATGGATCTGTAGAAATAAAGAAGATAGGCCATAATTACTATGTTTACAGGGTTTCAAGCATTTATGATAAGGAGAAGAAGAGGGCAAAGAAGATATCAGGTGAATATATAGGAAGAATCACAATGAATGGATTGGAAAAGAAGAAGCCACTGCCCTCACCAAGGTCCGTTTTTGAATATGGCAATGCAAGGATTCTCTTCCTAATGGCACAGGAGATCATTCCTGATCTTCAGAGATTATTTCCTTTACACTGGAAAGAGATAATAGCAATATCCATTACAAGAACTATAATGCCTGTGCCAATAAAATATTTAGAATCTGCATGGTCAAAACTTTATCTATCAAGGGAGATAGATGCATCTCTTTCACCGAATACAATCTCAGAGAAATTAAGATCAATAGGGTCTGACTGGAATTCACAGAGGGAGTTTTACAGAATGCTCATAGGGAAAAAGAGTGTTATTTTCTTGGATTTATCCTCCATATTTTCATATTCAGAGAACATAAGGCTTGCAGAAAAAGGTTACAACAAAGATCATAAAGGGTTGAGGCAGATCAATTTTGCACTGTTATTTTCTGATGAGCCCGTTATGCTGAAGGCAATGCCTGGGTCCATAAGGGATGTTAAGTATTTCTCATCCGTTCTTGAGGAATTTGATTTAAGTAAGTGTATAATCATAATGGATCGTGGATTCTTCTCAATGGAGAATATGGAAGAGATGAACAGAAGGGGAATGAGGTTCATTCAGCCATTGAGAAGGAATTCAAAGATCATAGACTATTCAATACAGCTGAAAGAATCATTTGTTTACAGAGATAGAGGAATAAGATATGGTATTAAAAGTATAGGATCCTTCTACCTATATCTTTATGAAGATGTAAAAATGAAGGGTGAAGAGTATTCCAATCTGATAGAGGCACGAGTAAAAGGGAATAAAGTAAAGATAGACGAGAGAAGGCTGGGTAAAATTTCCATAATCTCCAATATGTTAATGGATGGGGACAAAATATACGATCTTTACAAGCAGAGGGAGGATATAGAACAGGCATTTGATGGAATGAAGAACGAGCTTGAGAATGACAAGACATATCTGCAGGACGATGATTCGTTGAGGGGATATTTTTTCATAATATTCGTATCCCTTTACCTGTATTTCAGGGTAATGAATATTATAAAAAAGGCAGGGCTAACAAAAGAACTATCGGTGAATGAACTGTTGTTAGAGCTTTCAAGGGTATATTTGCAGGAATATACGGATGGAAAGAAGACATATACAGAGATTCCAGAAAGGGTAGAGAACATAATATCAAAATTAAAGGTTGACATATTACCTAAAATTTAAG
>PNIT01000179.1 GCA_002878135.1 Candidatus Aciduliprofundum sp. | reverse complement strand
ATATAAAAAAATGCTGAAAAAAGATTTAATATAAGAAAGACATAAAAGAGATTAGCCCCGTGGTGTAGCGGCCAAGCATAGCGGGCTCTGGACCCGCAGACGGCAGTTCGAATCTGCCCGGGGCTGCTAAGTTCTGTCAGTAGAATTCCCTGCTGGAGGTTGTATAATCAATATTTCTATATGAATAAGGAAATGGTCCTCACAAGAAAATTTGGTATTATCCCCGGGAACATTTTTTCCCTTGCTTTTATCGTACCCAATTCTTCCAAAATTTTTGTTATTTCCATCATATGGTCCTCTGAGAGCTCTGGTTTTAGTGCACCAAGAATCTCCTTTACCTGATTCATATTCTTGAATCCAGGTATAGGGAGTACTCCCAATTTTGATTCATATGATAGAACTATTTGAGTCACAGTTGCATTCTCCTTTAAGGATATCTCCTTGAGTTTTTTAATCAGGGGATCATATCTTTTGAAATTCTTTTCGGAGAACAATACGTTCAATTTTCTGATGAATCCTTCAGGTTTCCTACAAACACCATATTTTCCAGTTAGAAATCCCTGAGCCAGTGGACTCCATGCAATCAATTTTATACCATTCTCATACATATATTGAATTATATCATTTCCCGGTCTTTCGATGAGATTGAATTTCAATTGATTACTCTCTATCCTGAAATCCTTGAGATATGAAGATGCTTTTTTTAAACCATCTAGGGAAAAATTTGAAACACCAATGTGTTGTATAAAACCCTCACCTGCCATGTTCTCAAGCTCTCTGAACAAATATTCCATATTCGTATATATGCTGGGCTCCCAGTGAACCTGATAGAGATCAATATATTCAACACCAAGCCTTTTCAGGCTTCCATAGAGACTTCTCTTCACCCTTCTGGGCGTGGCATTGTAACCCGCTACCTTAGTAGCTATATAAATCCTCCTCCTGTCCAGATACTCCAGGGCTTTACCTATGAGTGCCTCAGATCTTCCATTACCATAGATTTCTGCGGTGTCTACAAAATTTAGGCCATTACTAACACCATATATGAATGCCTCAAGTACAGAAGAATCATCATAATCTTTGCCCCAACCCTTCATGCCCATCTGCCATGTTCCAAGACCTATCCTTCCAAGATCTTTTTTTGAAAAAAGGTGATCCATATGTGGACAAAAAATATGAATTTAATAAAATTTTTGTTATAATTGGTGAAATGTTTAATCTTTTTAACCACATAGAAAATAGGATGGAATATAATTCAAATCCATAAAAACCTTGGATTTAATTCATAAAGTTTACTCAATTTTAAATATTAAGAAGCTATATTAAAATTATGGAAAAATGGGTAGGATTTACCTTATTAGCATTCGTTGTTGTATTTTCCCTTCTTCCCTATTCATCATCATATTCCCACACATACATGGTAATAAATTTCAATACCCAGGTGGATCCAGGTGCTGTATCATTTTTCCAGAGATCATTTTCATATGCTGAGAGTCAGGGTATATCGATCGTAATAATAAATATGAATACACCAGGAGGTCTCCTAGATTCCATGCTTAGTATGGTAAACATTACATTAGAGGCGGAATCAATGGGCATAAAGGTAATAACATATGTACCCCCTGGTGGAATGGCAGCCTCTGCTGGTTCATATATAGCGATGGCATCCGATATGATCTATATGGCCAACGGCACATTCATAGGTCCTTCTACACCCATAGTTGAGGGTATTGGTGTAAACTCCACCTATCAGATGCACATTCAGAACGCAATGCTTGCTCTAATGGAATCCCAGGCAGAGAAACACGGTAGGAATGTAACAGCAGCAGCCCTGATGGTAACAAATAATATTGCTTATCCTGCTGAAAAGGCATATTCAATAGGACTGATAGATGGTATTGTGAACAGCTTCAGTGAACTAATCTCCATACTGAATCTTCAGAATTATCAACAAATTCAGTCCAATCCATCAGCATATGATCAATTCATAAGCTTCATAAGCAATCCAACTGTTGATGGTCTTCTTATGACCATAGGTCTCCTGGCAATCTTACTTGACCTTTACCATGCCACAGTCATAACAACGATAGTGGGCATAATACTCATTGCTCTTGGATTGTGGGGTGCAGAGATAATAGGTGGAAACATAGTTGGTCTTCTATTCATAGTGATAGGTGGGGCGCTCATAATAGCAGAAATAAAGGTAGGCCATGGATTTCTTATGATAACAGGTATATTCCTCGCAATCTTTGGAACCTGGCTCCTCGCATCTGGCATACCATATTCACCATCACCCTTCGGCTTTCTCTCATATGTTGCCTTTGGTGTCATGGGAGGTTTGGGATTCATAGCGGCCTATTACCTAAATTGGGTAAGGAGAACACTAAAGAAAACACCTGTTACTGGGCCTGAGGCTATCATAGGGAAGAGAGGTAAGGCGATAACAGACATTGACGGGGAGGGTGAGGTAAGGGTGGAGGGCATAATATGGCATGCAAGGTCTAATCAGAAAATAGAGAGGGGAAAAGAAGTTGTTGTAAAGGGTATTGATGGTCTTGTCCTCCTCGTTGAGGAGGTGAAATAATGCAGAAAACATTTCACTACATGCTTCTCATATCAAAGTATTCAATAATTTCATTATTCATAATATTTGCTTCACTTTTGATTATAACAAACATAATTAAGTTCAATATAATCTCATTCACAGTCTTTGGATCCATAACACTTGGATTATTCTTTCTATCATATTATTTTAATAAGATAATATGGTCAATTGAGAGTAGACCAAAGACAGGGGCGGAATCACTTCCAGGGAAGGAGGGCATAGCAATTACTGATATTGACAAGGAAGGTGAGGTAAGGGTGGAGGGCATAATATGGCATGCAAGATCCATTGATGGTAGGAAAATAAACAGGGGAGAAAGGGTTATTGTTGAAAGAATAGAGGGTATTTGGTTAATCGTTAAGAAAGTTTAATTAATGAGCAGATGATTATAATCAGGGAGGTAAGATTATGGATACTGGAACATTGATAGGAATTACAATATTGATCCTTATAGTTCTCATATTCTTCCTTTCAGGCATAAGGGTTTACAGGGAATGGGAGAGGGCCCCTTATCTTGTTCTGGGAAGGTTCAGGGGATTCAAGGGGCCAGGTCTTGTTTACATAGTCCCCATCATAGGTAAGGTACCCTTTGTGGTATCCACAAGGTTGCAGACCGTTGCATTCAAAACTGAGCAAACATTGACAAAGGACAACGTACCTGTTAATGTTGATGCAGTTATGTATTTTCAGCCCGTGGATCTAGAAAAGGTGGTATTGAAGGTAGAGGATTACATGGTGGCAACAACACTTGCTGCTCAGACCACACTAAGGGAGGTAATAGGTGGGATAACACTTGATGAACTCCTTGCGGAGAGGGAGAAGATAGGAACAATTGCAAGGAATATAATAGATCAGAAAACGGAGGCATGGGGCATAAAGGTAACATCTGTTGAAATAAGGGACATTCTTATACCCACAGCTTTGCAGGAAGCAATGTCAAGGCAGGCTGCCGCCGAGAGGGAAAGGAGGGCAAGGGTAACCCTAGCAATCGCTGAATATGAAGCTGCCTCAAAGATGATAGATGCCGCAAAACTTTATGAGTCAAGCAAGTTTGGCCTTGAGCTAAGATGGATGAATATACTTTATGAACTAGGTCTCCAGGGGAAGGGTACGTTGATGCTGATACCAACCAATCTCATGGCGGCCGGACCCTCTCAGGGAATAAGTCCATATGGCATAGTTGGCCTCAATGAGATAGCTGAGGGATCCCTACCTAAGAAAGAGGAGAAGAAGGAGGAAAAATAATAAAATAAGAAACAATTTCCTTTTTTTATGAAGGTGATGGTTACATTCCCAGTAAACGAAAGATACAGGAATTTAGGAAGAGAAATACTTGGTAATGTAGAGATAATATGGTATCCTGAGAGGGCCGATGCTGATATACTCCTTGTCAACGATGATAATTTTCCCAGGGGAAGAAATATAAAGATGGTCCAGACCATAACCGCAGGTGTAGATCATATTGACCTTTCAAACATACCCAAGGAGACAGTCGTGTGCAGCAATGCGGGAGCATATTCAATATCTGTTGCGGAACATACGTTTGCATTGATACTCACTGCCATGAAGGATATCATAGAAAAGAATGCTGAGATGAAAAGGGGGATATTCAATTCAACACCAACAAGACTCCTTTATGGTAAAACCATAGGTATCGTAGGATATGGTGGTATAGGCAGACGTGTTGCGAAACTAGCAAAGGCATTTGAGATGAATGTCATTGCAATAGGAAGAAACGAACCTGATGACAATGTGAATGAATTTTATTCATTGGATAAACTCGAGGACCTGGTTAAGAAATCTGACATAGTTGTAATATCAATTCCACTAACAAAATTTACGGAGAATCTATTCAACAGGGAAGTGATGCTAAAGATGAAAAATAATGGCCTGCTTGTAAATGTTGCAAGGCCAGAGATTGTTAAAAGGGATGATCTTTTTTCCGTATTGAATGAAAGAACTGACCTGATGTATCTTTCAGATGTTTGGTGGGATGAGCCCAATGTGAAGGGTACAGACATCAGGAATGCAATCCTTACTCCCCATAATGCAGGAGGAAAATCGGGGGAGGTAATGGAAATGGCATTCAGACAGGCATTTGAAAATATCAGGAATTTCATAGAGGGAAGAGAGGTAAGGAATATTGTTAAAAGGGAAGAATATAAAAAGATAGAAAGGATGAATACTGGGGTCTAAGCTCTATTTAGATAATCCCTCAGAATTTTTATGGCACAAAGTTCACCGCACATTGTGCAGACATTACCATTTTTTGGATATCTTTCCTTCCTTACCCTAGATGCATTCAAAGGATCTATGGACAATCTAAGTTGCTTTGCCCAATCAAGGTTTCCCCTTGCTATGCTCATCTCCATATCCCTCATGTAATCTTCCCTGAACCTTGTGATATTCACAGCATGGGCGGCTATCTTCATTGCTATGGCACCCTGGTAAACCTCGTTTACATTGGGAAGTGCAAGGTGCTCTGCGGGTGTCACATAGCAGAGGAAATCAGCTCCATAGAATGCTGCAACAGCACCCCCTATTGCAGCATTTATATGATCGTATCCAGAGGCTATATCAGTTACAAGCGGTCCAAGAACATAGAAGGGTGCACCATCGGTAATTATTTTTTCAAGCTTTACATTCATTTCTATCTGATCCAGGGGAACATGACCTGGACCCTCCACCATACTCTGTACTCCCTTCTCCCTTGCCCTCCTAACAAGCCTTGAAATGTTCAAAAGTTCACCTACCTGGTACTGATCAAGTGAATCCGGAAGACCTCCGGGTCTCAGGGCATCACCCAGACTGAGTGTGGCGTCAAACTCCTTAGCAATCTCCAGGAGATAATCGAAATCCTTGAAGAGTGGATTTTCCTTTCCATTGTGCAGCATCCAGGCTGCAATGAATGTTCCTCCCCTGCTCACAATGCCCACAGTTCTCCTTGCACCTTTCATTCTTTCAACTAGATCCTTTGTTATTCCAGCATGAACAGTGATAAAATCAACACCCTCCTTCAGATGTTCATGAATGCTCCTGAATATGGAATCCTCATCCATCTCCACTATCGCCTTGCCAGATTCAAGCATTTTAACAGCAGTTTCATATATGGGTACAGTCCCCACAGGTAATTTAGAAATCCTCAAAATCTCCCTTCTTACCCTTGATGCATCCTTACCCGTACTAAGATCCATAATGGTGTCCGCTATGTTTTCCACAATCCTGTATTTCTCTATCTCCTCTTCTGGATAATCATGGTCCATACTGGTTCCAATGTTTACATTTATTTTTACCCTCAATCTCTCCCCTATCCCCACAGGTTCAATGTTATGGTTTATGTTCTTCAGTACTACGATCCTCCCCTTTGAAATACCTTTCATTATATGTTCAACAGGCACGCCCTCCTTTTTTGATATTTTTAACATCTCCTCAGTTACAATACCCTTATTCGCGCTTTCCATCTGCATGTTTATCTTTTATTACTTGCTAATATTTAACATATTTCAAAAATATTTAAATTAGAAAGGAATTCTTAAATATTTAAAAAATATTACTTATTAATATGTACCCTCCATGTGTTGAGGTGAACAGATACCTTATACCTGAAACAAGGAAAAGGGTAGCAAAAAATCTAAAGTCCAGAGGGATGAAGGAGAATGAAATAGCAAGGTTGCTCCATGTTTCCCAGGGCATGGTGAGCAGGTATCTGAAGGAAAAGGAATCACTTTTTTTATCAGGTGAAATTGAAAAATTCTCAAGGGAACTGTCCAACAGGATAGTAGAAAATTATGGTGAGGTAGAGAATCTAGAATTTTTTTGCAGATTTTGCATTTCCATAAGGGAAAAAAGAAAATTATGCGACCTGCATAAAATTGAGAATTGTTCACTCTGTACTTATCTATACAATCCATTCCGTAAAAGGGAGGAGGATGAGATATCGGGTAGTTTAAGAAAAGCACTAAAAAGTCTTGAGAATTTGAACATTTCAGATTTTATGCCAGAGGTAAGGATGAATATAGCCTATTCGAGGGAAAATCCGGGGTCAAGGATGGACGTAATGGCCTTTCCAGGCAGACTTACCTACATCTCAGGCAGGCTCGTTGGCTTTTCGGATCCAGAGTTCGGTGCAAGCAAGCATCTATCGAGCATACTTCTAAATCTCAGGGACAGGGGTGTTAGGGCAATAATGAACCTGAAGTTCAAGGAAAATCTTATAAAGAAATTGAGAAAAAGTAATTTTACATTCTGTATCATGGACAGAGAAAAATACGGAAGTATTGAGGATTTTGTGAAAGACCTAGAGGGTAGTTATGATGCCATAGTAGACCCTGGGACATTTGGTATAGAGCCGATGATATACATACTGGGCAGGGATCCAGAATCACTTGTTGAAAAGGTAAAAAAGCTTTTGGAGGTGAATTAAAATGAATTTTTTTGAGGATCTTGAAAGGATTAGGATTAAAAAGCCGCTCATACACCATATAACAAACTATGTTGTGATGAATGATAGTGCAAACATAACCATTGCAGTAGGTGCTTCCCCTATAATGGCCCATGCCGTGGAGGAACTTGAGGAAATAATATCTGTGGCCAGCGCATTGTACATAAATATTGGGACCCTTGATACAAGGTGGATAGATTCAATGGTCTCAGCAGTAAAGTATGCAGAGAGATACAATGTGCCCATCCTCCTCGATCCGGTGGGTGCTGGTGCATCAAGACTTAGAACAGAGGTAACAGAAAGGCTATTGTATTCGTCCAAAATAAAAATATTGAAGGGAAATGGTGGAGAGATATCTTCATTAGCAGGAAGGAAAGGAACAACGAAGGGTGTGGAATCTGCAGTTTCACCTGAAGCTGAAATAGCCACCACTGTGGCGGAGAAATATGGGGTGAATGTTGTGATGACGGGTAAGGTAGATTATGTTTCAGATGGAAGAAGAAATGCTGCAGTGGAAAATGGTACACCCATGCTGGGAAAAATTACAGGTTCAGGATGTATGCTAGGTTCAGTAATATCCTCATTTATGGCCATAAAGGAGGATCCATTCGAGGCAAGTATAGAGGGTCTCTTAACATATGAAATTGCTGCTGAGATTGCTGAAAAAAAGGCAGAAGGTCCTGGGACATTCAAATCAAAGCTTATGGATGAAATTTATAATTTTAAGAGTGAATATTATTCCCTTGCCAGGGTGAAATACCTGTGAATCTTCCATCGGGAATATACGGAATCACATCCAGGGATTTTGGTTATACACACGTAGAATCTGCAGAAATACTCCTCAGAGCAGGGATAAGGATCATTCAGTACAGGGAAAAGAATGCTAGCACAAGAACCATGCTTGACGAAGCTAGAAAAATAAAAAATCTTTGCAGGGAGTATGGGGCCATATTCATTGTCAATGACAGAATGGACATAGCCCTTGCAGTAGAAGCAGACGGTATACACGTGGGGCAGGATGATATGCCCCTGTCCATAGTTAAAAAATTTTTCAATGGCATAGTTGGCGTGTCCGCAAGTAATATAAGTGAGGCATTGGAGGCCCAGAAGGGTGGTGCAGATTACCTGGGAGTAGGATCAATATTTCCCACGGGAACTAAAAAGGATAGTGAGGTGATAGGTCTAGAGGTTCTGGGGGAGATCGCGAAATCTGTGAGAATACCTATCTATGCCATAGGTGGTATAACCCTAGAGAATCTAAGGGAATTAAAGAAATTCAATATACACGGGGTAGCAGTCATTTCTGCAATCCTTGGATCAAATGAACCTATTTCAACTGCAAGGAAATTCTTGGAGGAGTGGGGAAGATGAAGTTTGCAATCACCATTGCAGGCTCCGATTCCAGTTCAGGCGCAGGCATACAGGAAGATCTGAAAACATGTGCGGCACTAGGTGTTTATTGCTTTACTGTGATCACATCTATTACTGCCCAGAATACATACAATGTGACAGCAATTCACGATGTTCCATCGGATATTGTTGAAAAGCAGATAGACGCAATCATGGATGATTTCAACGTTCTATATGGTAAAACAGGGATGCTCAGCAATCATGATATAGTTAAATCGGTCTCAAAAAAAATTTCAGATTATGGCCTGAAGATTGTGGTGGACCCGGTAATGGTGTCAAAATCGGGAGCAACACTTCTTAAAAAAGATGCCATAGAGGCCATGATAAAATACCTATTACCAAAAGCGTATTTCATAACGCCTAACATAGACGAGGCTGAAAAAATAACAGGTAAGAAAATAAATGATGTAGATGATATGGAAAATGCTGCAGAGATTATTTATTCAATGGGAGTTCCCAACGTGGTGATAAAGGGGGGTCATTTAAAGGGTAAAATAGTAACAGACATATTTTATGATGGTAGAACAATGAAAATATTTGAGTATCCAAGAATAGAAACAAAAAATACACACGGTGCAGGATGTACATTATCATCTGCAATAGCATCCTATCTATCGAGATACAATGATCCCCTAAAAAGCTTCATGCTTGCAAGGAGATTCATGCAGAAGGCTATAGAGAATAGCCTGCCCATTGGACATGGTCACGGTCCTCTCAATCCTCTCTACAGGGTATGGAAAATGGATGATATTATAAGATAAATATCCAGAGCGCCGAGGGGGAGATTTGAACTCCCGAGTCCTTGCGGACAATAGATCTCGAGTCTATCGCCTTCATCCGGGCTAGGCTACCTCGGCTATTTTTTTAAAAAACATTTTGAATTTAAAATTTTCCCTATGGAATTGGAGAATAGGCAGCAATCTCATAAATTACTTCACCCTTAAAGATGTAAGAGGGATAATGCATGGAGATAAGTATTCCATCCCTGTTTACACTCACATAATCATCATCCAATCTTCCTATCCTTTCACCAGATTTTACCTCCCTCTTAAATAGATATTTTTTAATTGGCCTGAAATATCCAAATCTTTCACTCCTTACCTTTTCAATCTTTCCAAGAAAGATTTTTTCACCATCTGCCTCACTTCCCATCAGGAACTTTAAAAGGCTCTTTGAAATCTCACGCGCATACCTATCCTGAATATAACCCCCAAATCCTGATGGTAGTTCAATGATCAATGATGTCTTCCCCCTCTTCAGCGCCTCGGTCATGAGCTGTCCTGGTGTACCCCTTGATTCAACCACATACCTTACATCTATCTTTCTTGTAATCTCCATAACATCCTTTCTTGACCTATACAGGGCAATCATATGTGGAACGCAAAGGAAACCGCAAGAATGTAAATCTATTATTATATCATTCTCCATTGCAATTGAGAATATTCTTTCAGCAAGTCTCTCGCACAGGGATCCATTCCTTTTACCTGGAAAAATCCTGTTTAAATCTTCTCCACCGTAGGGGGAGGTTCTTGACCTGTAAAGGAATGCACCCATATTTGCTATTGGTATAATTGAAACATTATATTCAAGTTCACCCTTAATATTTTTCAGGAGAAGATTTGATGCAAGTATGCTTGTGTATTCATCACCATGGAGGCCAGAAATTATAAGAACTTTTTTATTTTTACCTGGAAACCTGTATATCTTGAAGTAGTTGTGGTACATATCATCAATGAAAATATCCTCTTCCATAGTTATGGTAATGCATATTAAGAATTTATATGTAACCCATCAGAATTGATAATAGGAAACCTGCGAGTGCACCTGTATTAAGAAAGGGAAGACCAGGTAATGGTTTACCCTTTCCCATGAAATAAAAAAGTATGAAAAGCCCCAGCATAAGTCCAATGAACGTAAGAATGGCTGAATAGATAGTATAATTCACAAGTGATGAAACAAGCAGTGTTGATGGAATGGCTGCATCACCAAAACCCATGAATACGGCACTCTTCTTTCCATCCTCATATATGTCCCTGACTATGACCTTCTCCTCATCGGGGAATATGAAAAGCGCCGGTATGCCTGTTTTGATTGACCCTTCCGCAAGTGATATCATGTGCTTACTTATCTTCACAGCGAATAGATCATAAAATATTAGTATTAGAAGGAGAAGTATTATGGGTATTATCCCAAGTGTAGTACCTATTATTGCAGCAGCTCCTGCGGATATCAGAAGACCCAATATGTCTATGGTCATCCATCCTGGCCTGATCCAGACATAGACAGGCACTACCACACCGAGAAAAATTGATATCAATAGTATTATGTTTTCATTTGTTAATATGTAGGATAGAATAATCCCCGTAATAAGGAAAATAATCAACCCCACCACAAAGTAATAGATACCCTTGATTATAATTTCCATTTTTTTTCTCATGAGAAAAATCATAAGGAAGGTGAATGCTATTATTATAAGAAAATAGTAAACTGCAAGACCCGGATTATTTGTTTGATTTCCCAGGGAACCATAACTGACAGGATAGAAAAGGATGGATAGAAGTATGGATAATAGAACAACATTAAGGTATGTGAAAAAAAGTAAAACCATGGAAATTGATTTCATCTTCCCACACCCTTCTTGTTGTATTCGCAATCAGGATTGAGGCAGATCTTTTTTTCACTCTTTCCATTCCTTATTATAACGATAGGTGAGCCACAGTATGGACATTTTTCAAGGGTAGGGATTACATCCCCTTTCTGTGGAAGAGGGTAAGTAACCTTACACTTTGGATAATTTGTGCAGCCAACAAATCTTTTACCGTTTCTAGATTGCCTTATTACAAGATCTCCTCCATCCTGGGGACATTCACCCAGAAAATCCTTCTTTCTGTTGTATTCACACTTGGGATTGATGCACTTAGTCTCAACACCCTGGCCCCTCCTTATTATTTTTATGAGTGGTAGACCACATACAGGGCATTTTTCACCAGTTATCTCCACCTTTCCAGTCTTTGGGAGATAGTATTTGAAATCACACTGAGGGAACCTTGAGCACTGAACATACCTGTAATTTTTATTCTTGAATAGATGCAATGGTGCACCACACTTCGGGCATTTGCCCATTTCCCTGTATTCGTTCAGAGCAGATTTTATAAAATTCCCGATGGAATCCTCCTTTCCTGAAAGTTCCTTCAGAACCCTTCTCAGCATCTGTTTTGATTCCTCAATCACATTATCCTTTTTCAATATTCCTTTTTCTATTCCATTCATGTCCTCCTCAAGTTTTGCAGTCATGTCAGGCTTCACAGCATCTACATTGTTCTTTTCCATAGCCTCAATTATAGCCATACCAACAGGGGTGGGTTTTATGGCCTGCCCCTCTATATAATTTCTCTCATACAGCTTTTCAATGATCTCATGCCTCGTACTTTTTGTTCCAAGGTTCAATCTTTCCATCTCTTTTATTAATGATGCCTGAGTATATCTCTCTGGAGGTTTTGTCTCTTTTTCCAGCAGCTCAATTTTATCAATGTTTACTATATTATTTAATTCGGGTAGATTCTTTTCCCTTACCCTTAAGAATGGGTAGAATTTCATCCAGCCCTCATCAATTATACTTGTGCCTCTGGAATTAAAGATTTCACCATTGACGGATATCCTGACATCGTTGTTCATTATCCTAGCTTCCTTTCCAAGAGTTGCGAGAAACCTTCTCATTATAAGGTCATATACCTTGAGGTAATCACCCTTCAGCTCATCCTTTTTTACTGGTTTTACCGGATATATGGGTGGATGGTCCGTTGTTTCTACCTTCCCCCTTGAAGGCCTTATTACCTCCTGTGAAAGCACTTCCTTTACCTCATTCGAATATATTGAATTTAGAAACTTTTCAAGTAAAGATTTTATATGCAATGACCTGGGGTATACGGTGTTATCAGTCCTTGGATATGATATGTAACCGTGGGAGTATAGATCCTCCGCTATACTCATTGCCTTGGCCACGGAAATACCCAGCTTTGTTGATTCCCTGAGGAATTCAGTTGTGTTGAAGGGTGGCGGTGGCCTTATACCATACTCGAATCTTTTATTATCTACAACCTTACCATACTTTTCATTTTTAATCCTGTTGTATAGATCTTCAGGTTTTACTTTGAATGGATTTTTTTCATGAGTTCCTATGAATTTTATCCCCTTCTCTTCAAATGTGGCCTCAATATCCCAGTATTTTTCAGGCTTGAAGGAATTTATTTCCCTTTCCCTGTCCACAATAAGAGCCAGTGTGGGGCTCTGAACCCTCCCTACGGAAAGAAAATTTTGCCATTTCTGTCCTGTAACAAGTGAAAAAAACCTCGTGAGAACCGCACCCCATACAAGATCAATATGCTGCCTAGATTCAGCAGAATCTGCTAGATTTTCATTCAAATCTGTAGTATTATTGAAGGCATTCAATATTTCTTCCTGCGTCACAGCACTAAATTTTGCCCTTTTAACCTTACCATTATAACCCGAGATCCTTAATGCCTCCCTTCCTATCAATTCCCCCTCCCTATCATAATCCGTGGCTATTATTACCTCATCAGCATCCTTGAGTGAATCTCTTAAAAAGGAAACAAGTGACTTGAACTTCTCAACGATTATTGGCCTTTCATTAATCAAATCATCGAGGTCCTCCAGGTCCCATCTTTTAAATTTTTCAGGATAATCAAGTTCAACTATATGCCCCTTGAGACCTATCACCAAATAATCTTTTTCCCCATCGCTGAAGGTGAAATATGTGATACCCTTTTTGGACTGCCTTTTCTGCTTTCCATGTGAAAGAAAATATGCTATCCTTTCTGCCACGCTGTATTTCTCCGCTATTACTACAATCTTCATTTAGCTCTCCTTTAAAGGTAAGAATTAATAAATATTTTTATTATTGTTTTTGATGTTATTAATGGGCCTGTGGGGTAGTGGACTATCCTGAGGGACTTCGGATTCCTCGACCCGGGTTCAACTCCCGGCAGGCCCG
>PNIT01000022.1 GCA_002878135.1 Candidatus Aciduliprofundum sp. | reverse complement strand
CTGAGCAGGGTTGGTATGTCAATGGTATTTTTGTAATTATTTTTTATATTGTCAATTATATCTATTTCCTGTTTCTGTTCATCACTTGCTTCAATAAGTTCTTTATTGGAAAGGGATGGATAGTATATCTTCATCTTTTCCCAGTCAAATACCCAGAACTTGACGGACTTGCTTACCTTTTTGTCGTTTGTTACCGTAAATACATCCTTGACACTGTTATCGTTTATGAGGAAGTCCTTGAATAATGACCTTATTTTTTCAGCCTTAATTGGTGTCTTTTCTGCCTTTCTCAGGGATTGCATTACTTTTGCTGGAACCCAGAGCTTGCCCTGAAAAACAACGAACGTAAAGGCACCCTGATTGTTCAAGAGCCTGTCCATTGCCTCGCTTGTCCATCCATTGTAAATGTATGAATTATTGAGTGTGGAAAGGAAGTTCTCTAGAAAGAAGCTTGTAAGCGGGTCTTCGGATACATAATGCCTTTCCGCCATATTGAACCAGTTTTGTATGAGGCTGGAATATTCATCCTCTGTGATCTTAATTCTTGTTCTGAAATTCTGGATGAACCACTTTTTGAAACCCCTTGAGTCCAGCAGATCATCTTCTTCTATCCTTTTCGGCACGTTTATCCCCTTAAAATAAACATCAAGAATGCCACCATAGTCTTTTACCTTTTCGGTCATGCTCAGGATGAAGACGTCGTTGGCTACCTGTTTTTCCAGAAGTTCCTTGAGTTTTTCAAGCAATTCAATTACCTTATCGGCTACCTCCTTCTTTGAAAAATCGCCTATTGCATTCCTCAGCCTCTTAAAAAATACATCATCTATTTCTTCGTTCTTGATTTTTATGATTACATCATCCTGACCCCTTTCATATACTTCATACTCAAAATCCGATTTTGAAAGCGGGCTGGTGAGTTCAATAATGCTGCAGTTATCCTCCTGCTTCAAGTCCTCTGAAAAGATGCAGAGCTTGTATCTGAAAAGTGTCTCATTTTTCTTTGTAATATCCGTAATCTTGATGATAATGTTGAGAGAGGGATGCTTATACAGTACTGAGACTGGCATAGTTTATCAGTGTTATTTCTCTGCTTTTTCTTCATATCTGTCGAGTGTATTCTTTACCTCAAAGCTCTTGATTATTCTGTTTACTATCAGTTCAATCTTGTATTTTTCAAGTTCCAGTTTTTCATGCTTCTTGAGATACTGTTCAATTATTTCCCTTACGTTTTTGAAGTCAGGATCACCGTAGGCACCGATTGCGTCCATCATTCCTCTGATTTCCTCAGCCCATTCATCGACAAATTCACCCATTTTTACTCACCTCCATCTTTATTTTTTTCCATTTCGTAATTTCTCTTTAGCTTCATGATTAGATTGCCCTGAGAATCCGCAAAAATATCAAAACAATCCCCTTCCTGTATATTGAACATCCTGACATAGGAAATGGGTAAAACAACGTGCTTGTAATTCTTTGCGAAATTTACGATCTTTCTTGTCCCATAAGCATATTTAATTGCCATGATAAT
>PNIT01000110.1 GCA_002878135.1 Candidatus Aciduliprofundum sp. | reverse complement strand
GTTGTTAGGCTTGATGATAAAGTGATTCAGATAGATTCTGGAATGAAGGGAAATGCAAAGGTAATCATTGAATACTATGAGGAAAGGAAAATAAGGCCAGATGTTGTTTTGATAACCCATTACCACCTTGACCATATAGGTGCACTGAGCATCATTCAGAAAAGATACAATCCTGAAATTTATGCGCACAGGCTGGAGATACCTGTGATAGAGGGAAGATCATCCATGGGAAAGCCAGGGTCACTGGGTGCAAGGATCATATTTTCGCTCATCAGGCCAGAACCTGTGAAGGATGTAAGGCCACTGGAAGAATTTAAGATAGACAAAATAAAGATACTTGAAACACCAGGACATACACCCGGTAGCACATCGTACATATTTGAGAAAGCAATATTCATAGGTGATGCCGCTGGAAACGTGAATGGGAATCTTGTCATAAATGAAAAATATACGCTGGACATGGAAAGGGCAAGGGAATCCCTTGAAAAAATAAGGAGACTCAGCCCAGTACTTGTTCTGCCGGGCCATGGTAAACCACTGAGAATATGATTTTAAATATTCTTTATTCCGTGGCCCGTGAGGATTATAAGGTTATCCCCCCTATAATCACCTTTTCTGAATGCAGCATATGCAACAGCAGAACTGTATTCAACGGAAATGCCCTTTCTGAGGAGGATTCTCCTTGCCTCAATGATCTCCTCCTCCCTCACAATAACGCAGGAATTATTCTTCATGATTTTTAGCATCTCACCAAGGAGTATGGGGGATGTGGTTATCAATGCATCTGCAACGGATGTTATCCTCTTGGGTGGTTCATAGGGCTCATTTCTCATGGCATGGCAGAGGGGTGAAACCTGTTCCGTCTGTGATGCGACAATCTCAGGCATCTTTTCAATCACTTTACTTTCATATAGATGCCTGAATCCTGAATAAACACCCAGGAGTAGGGTACCTGCTGAAACAGGCAGAAAGATTCTATCTGGAATGCTTTTGTTTAAATTCCTGTAGATCTCGTAGGATATCATCCTCATTCCATCCCTGAACTCAGGATTGATTACATGGCTTGCAAAGAATCCATCCGATTCCATGGCGGCCCTCGTAACATCCTGCCTCGTTCCTCTTATTCTATGAACCCTTGCACCGTAAGATTCTATGTTCCTGATCTTGAATTCGTTTGCATTCTCAGGTACGAATATATGAACATCAAGGCCTGCCCTTGCACCGTACGCTGCAATGGAAGCACCAGCATTGCCCGATGAATCCTCATTTATTCTTTTAATGTTTTTTCTTTCCAGGTATTCTTTAAGGGATGATATGAGTGTTACAGAGCCCCTGTCCTTGTATGAAAGTGTGGGAGATATGTGCTCCATCTTGAATATTGCATCATCAAATAACAAAGGAGTATTTCCTTCGCCAAGTGTTATCCATTCCTTGATATAAGGAAAATTATCCCTGAAATTCTCCCTGAATTCAAAGTCAATCTCTGGAATGAAGATACCTCCACATTTTTTGCAAAAAAGTTCATGGTCTTCTCT
>PNIT01000082.1 GCA_002878135.1 Candidatus Aciduliprofundum sp. | reverse complement strand
TTTCATCTATATGAAAAGTACAGGAAGCTCTTTAAAAAAATTTAGGATCTTGTGGAATGGTATAATAAGGTGAGATACCATGAAAGCCTTGATACTAACCATTATTTACAGACACCTGAAGAAGCATTCTGGAGCAGGTTGCCAGAAGAAAGCAAACTGGGAAATTTCTATAGAATAATGGGGGTAGAATAAATGATTGAAAATAAAAATAATAGTAAGCTTTATATGGTCAAATCAAATGGGACTACTCACTTAGGATTATTCAGGAACAACTTTATATTTTTTAAAGGGGTAAGGTTTTATAAAAAATTATGTGATGATACCATGAAATCGCCTACGAAAAGTGGTTTATCTGATAAAATTAAAGGACCATGCTATTCAAGAAAACAATGGTTCAAAGAATTTTAAAGGTGAAATGAAAACATGAAGAACCTCCAGGGAACAATGTATCTTTCGGAATGCCCTGCAACCCCCACAGTCCATGCGAGTATACTTGAGGGAAGGGAATTAAAAAGGTCTGTGACAATATACGTAACAAGGGGATGCAACCTAAGATGCAAAACATGCTACATAAGTGCTGGCAAGCCACTCAGGGATGAACTATCAGTGAATGATTACAGAAATATTTTCCTTGAATTGAAGGAACTTGATTTTCAGATGGTATACATACTTGGTGGCGAACCCATGCTCAGGGGGGACATATTCCATATTATATGGGATGCAAAGTATAAGGGTCTTTATGCTTCCATGAGCAGCAATGGATATTTCATTGATCATGAAAAAGCTTTGAGATTGAAGGAATCAGGTCTTGATCAAATCCAGATCAGCATAGATTCTGCAGATGAAAAAATGAATGATTACATAAGGGGAAGAAATTCATTTTCAAGGGCAGTGGCCGCAGTAAAAAATCTAAAGGATGTTGGGATGAAGGTATCCATAGCCTTTACCATTACATCATTCTATTATGATATAATGAAAATGATTGAACTTGCAGAATCCCTTAATGTTGAAGTAATTAACTTAAGTGTTGCACAGCCATTTGGGAGGGCAGCAGGAACTGGGGCAGTTCCTACAAATGAACAGGTAAGGAATGTTTTAAAGGATCTAGAGAAAACTGAAACAGATTTAAGGATAACATTCAACGGTTTCAGGTTCTTTCTGGATAGGGATGCATACTATGAGGCAAAGAAAATAGCTGAAAAGGATTATCATACCTGCCCTGCCGGGAGGGAAAGGTTTGTAATAGATTCAAATGGTGATGTCTATGGATGCGAGCTTCTGATTTCCAGTGAATTCAGGGAGGGGAATGTGAAAGAGAATGATCTCAGAGAAATCTGGAGGAATGGATTCCATATCTTCAGGGATAGAAGATTGCCCAATGAATGCATTTCCTGCCCATTTAAGGACCTATGCCAGGGAGGATGCCCTGCAAGATCCTACCTGGCAGGAGGCCTGGATAAAAAAGATCTATTCTGTAAAAGTCCGGAAAACTTTTAATTCAAATCTTGATACATGGATATGTTATGAAAGGAAAGGATG
>PNIT01000146.1 GCA_002878135.1 Candidatus Aciduliprofundum sp. | reverse complement strand
GAAGCATTCCTGCCTGCCTGATTTTCCTTGCCCTCTTCCATCATCTTCACCTTTTCTTTTTCTAGGCATAATGGTATATGCAAAATTACTATTTAAAAGTTTCTTCACCTTTTCTTTCTCTAGGCATAATGGTATATACAAAATTAGTATGTGAGCTACTCCTCAGCTGAAGCTTCGGAGCTTCCTGATTCATAGACCGACATCTGCCTGTACGGATATATTCCATGCAAGCCCGAAGTAGCGATCTCCACAGGCGTAGATTCGGACTGCACCAGCCCTACTTTTATCAATCCCATTTTCCTTATATTTTTTGCTGCATTGAGATCCCTATCAATTGTCAACCCACAGATATTGCAGTGGTATATCCTATCGGACAGTTTGAGATCATGTTTTATGTTACCGCATCTAGAACATATCTTAGATGAGGGATCGAACCTGCCTATTTCAATGACGTTCTTACCATATTTTTCAGCCTTATACTTCAGTTTTTCCTTGAAGGCATAGAAGGAAACATCACCTATGCTTTTCGCTATATGATGATTCTGCATCATCCCCTGAACATTCAGGTCTTCAATGATGATGGTATCGTACTGCTTGGCTATCGCAGTCGATACCTTATCAAGGAAGTCCTTCCTCATGTTCCTTAGCTTCCTGTATTTCTTCTGCAGTTTCAGTATCTGTTTTCTCCTGTTATTGGATCCCTTTTGTTTTCTTGATAACTGCTTCTGCAGTTTCTCTATCCTCTTCTCCACCTTCTTCATGAATCTTGGATTCTCTATTGCTATGCCATTTGAGAGCGTTGCGAACTTCTCTATTCCAAGATCGATGCCAACAGAGTTCTCTTCAGACAACTGTTTCTTTGGTGGATATTTTTCGCTTAATTCGTAGATTATAGAGCAGTAATAGTCGCCAGCATCTTTTGTTATCACTATTTCATTGATGTTCTTTATTTCAGAAAGTTTCTTTTTAGAACCTTTGAAATATATACCATCAGAAAACTTTGGAAAATATATTCTGTTTCCCTTTATCTTTACATGCTGTGGTACTACAAAATAATCGTTTTTCCCCTTCTTCCTGAACTTGGGATGGTCAGCATTCTTATGAAAAAAGTTCTTGAATGCATTGTCAAGAAAGCGTAATGACATTTGTAAGGATTGGGCATTCACTTCATATAACCATGGATATTGCTTTTTGAGACCAACAAGCATATATACTGTGTCAAAATAGCTCAATGAAGATTTCTCCGCATCTCTGTGCGTTATGTAGTATTCATCCCTCTTCGCCAAGAAATAATTGTAAACGAACCTACAGCTACCAAAGTGCTTCTCCAATAAGATCTTCTGTTTCTCATTGGGATACAGCTTTACTTTGGTAGCGGTTATCATCATTTATAGAAATATTTAAAGGTATATAAATTTTTCCATGGAGGGCAGTTCGTGTATCTCATCGCTGAAACAACTAAGATTTACAGCTTCCCTCAAACCCCTAACTTTTTTATACATCTTCAGTACATTCTGTTCATAGTCATAGATTGGCTGCTTGCATTCCCTG
>PNIT01000159.1 GCA_002878135.1 Candidatus Aciduliprofundum sp. | reverse complement strand
AAAATATGCGGGCTGATAATGTATATCAACTTGGTTTGTATCATTTGTATCAAGCGTTTTCTAACGATAAAAGGATTGTACAGCTGGCCAATTCATTATTTTCTAATTTAAGCTATTATCAGGAAAAAGCAGATCAAAATAACACATCTCTGTATGCTGAAATAATGAAAGATGTACAAAAATACGAGTATTTCATACAGTTGTTTGGATTTCCAATAGGAGCAAGAAAGAAGACAGCTATACAGATAGAGAAAAAAGAGGAAGTACCTGCCCGTGAAGAAAAGAAGGAAGAACTACCTGTCGTAGCACTTCCACCTGAGATATTTGAGAGGATTTCAAATATAGAAGAAAAAACAGAGTCAATACAAGAAGCACTGCAAAAGCTGATGGATGAACTGAAAAACATTAAGACACAGCAACCACCTACACCACCACAACCAGTAACTGCACCAGCTGAATCAAAACCCCCAGCACCAAAGAGAGCTCCAAGGAAATTCCCTGTAGAAATAACAACACTTTACGATATGTATATAGGTATGAGGAGAACACCAATTAATCTTTCAGTATTTACGAAGTTTCTGGAGAATCTCAAAAAGTACTACCCACGGAAAACGGTTGAAATGAACGACCTAACAGGTCTGATGGATGAAGTTGACTGGAAAGAAATTAAACTTGCCATTGAAAGGAATAAAGGAATATCTGAGGCATTTTCATCTGCACTGAATGATCTTTTCAGAAAGGTTCCTCCAGAGGTTATGCCAGAAAGCATGGAAGAAAAGGAACTCGAAAAAATAAAGGCAACATCAGAAATAGATGCAAAAGCAAAGATATACTCTGAAATGCTGTCTCAGATACTTGACCAGTATAGGACTGCAGAGGCAAACAATGATATTGATGAAATGAACGAAATAAAGACTGTACTAGCAAGGGTGTGGAATATTGGCACAGATGAAGAAATAGCTGAGGCAATGGAAAATCCCTATGCATATATAATTAAACATAAAGAATACTTCTTAGGTGGAGGTGGTGCATAATGTTTGAAAATGAATGGGACAGGCTTCAGAATGAAACAATCTTTCAGGCTAAAGAACCCACAGACGAACAAAAAAAATATTTAGATAACATAATAAATAATATAATCAATTCTATAAAATCGTCTGCAGTGGTAATAGAAAATAAGGCCATTCCAATTTCAAGCTTCAGAAACTATTTGTTACAAAAATTCTATCAGGGAGAGAGGCTCGAAAATATAAAATGGGTAACAATAGAACAATATAGTAAAGGATTGATAGCACAGAGGAGTTTAACAGGTAAAATTGAATATACGTTCAAAACAGAGGGTGGGGGAAAGAAAGAGGAAGAAATAGAAAAAAGGTATTTTCCGCCGACACAGAAAACAATAGAAGGAGAACAGATAAAAAGGGCGAGAATAAGACAAGAATTTTTTGAAATGGAGCAAAAGTTCGTTGGACTGCCACAGTTATATGAACATCAGGAAGAGGCGCTTCAGGCTATTGCCAAGCAGAAAAGGGTAAGCATACAGTTGCCTACAGG
>PNIT01000172.1 GCA_002878135.1 Candidatus Aciduliprofundum sp. | reverse complement strand
TCCTCAAGGATTCTGATATATACCATTCCATTTGAAACCGAATCTCCCCTTTCCTTTAACTCTTTTATTCTATCATATTCTTCCTGATCAAGAGTTGTCGCATTAATGGAAAATCTAGAAGTAAATTCAAAAGTCTTCTCTGAACTGTTAAACGCTTCTGGGATCTTTAATGCATAGTAGTGCCATCCCTTGAAATTAAAGTAATCAACTGACTCAACACCAAGACCCTGGAAGTATTCCTGCCCAAAGTATTCATGGGATTTAAAGTACTTCAAAAGCCCCAATTCCTTTTCGAGAAACAACCTTAACCCCTCAAGGGAGACTTTATCCAAGTTATGACCAAATTTGTGATACAAAGTTGGATAAACGCTGGAGTCTGCATCCAAAAGCATTTCGAATACCTTTATCCAATTATCCACTTTTTGTTCCCTATTATTATTATATAATCGGGATTCCTGAATATATGGGTTAAAAAAAGGAAAAAATCTGGATATCTGGATTGACATATCATTGGGTACGGTGGAAAGATAGTCCTGCAGAGCGTTTTGATATTCCTTAAATGTATCCAAGTTTTTATCCACCTTTTCTTTTGGTAATTCCCCTATGTTGAATATCTCCCCCTTCATTACTTTATCATAATCATATTTGAATCTAATTCCAGTGTAATATGTTTTGTGAATTGATCCGTCATTATCGTGTGTGGTCGTCCTTTTCACTCTCACATTGAACAGTTCGTGCAACACTCTTGTGAGATAGGCTGTCGAAATATTTTCTGGAATAACCACATTTAAATTTTCAGCTAGGATATTGATATATTCCATCACGTCTTCTCTTTCTAATTCGTTGTTTTTGTCCTTTTCAAATATCTCAGATAAAAAAGACAAAAATGAGTTTGAGGCTTGTCTATATTGTTTTTCCGTGTCCTCTAAACTTAAGAGTCCATACAAGCCTTTCCTTTCTCTTTGAATTTTATATATTGTAATCAATAAATTAAATATGCCAGATTTTTCTTGCTCGTCAATAAAATCAAGAAATACCCAGTCGTTACCTAAAGGTAGCCTAAAATGGACAATAAGTTTAATTGACCGGAAAAATGCAATGGTTTTTTTTCTATTTCTAGGCAGGGTATTTCCCACCAATATGTGCAATGCAGTATTGGGGAAAGTGACTCCCTTGACAGCCCTCTTAACCATTGAAGTGATTACAGGATCCCTCAGCCGTTCGATGACACTTTCAAATCCATAGATTTCATCTGCCTCGTCAAGTGACATCACATGCAGTATTTTGCCTCGTAAATTGATAAAATTAAATTCACTCTCCACCAGTTGTTTCAAGGTGGTCCAATCGGTGTTTTCCTCACCGATTACTTTACTGAATATTCTTATTGTGGTCGTTTTTCCTTCATGTCCGCTTGTATATTCGCCCTCCTTACTTTCACCTAAAAATATCGGAATTACCTGAAATCGGTTGTCACGGAAGAGCATGTACGCAAAAACCTCTAAAATTTTGAAGAATTCATAAAAATTGTCTTTGAATCTTCTCAACAGAAACCATATCGTGTA
>PNIT01000177.1 GCA_002878135.1 Candidatus Aciduliprofundum sp. | reverse complement strand
ATCACCTGTGTGAAGCCATCCATCCTTCCAGAGTTCCGCTGTTTTTTCAGGATCCATATAATATTCATCTGTCAACCAGGGTGCTCTCACAATGATCTCACCTATAGTTTTTCCATCCCAGGGTACGTCCTTTCCCCCTGAATCTACCACCCTCAGATTAACCATTATGGCAGGCCTTCCAGTGCTTATCATATAATCAAACCTTTCCTCAATGGGAAGTGAATTGATCTCCTCAGTGAATGTTGCAGCTGTAAGCAAAGGGCAAGTTTCAGACATACCGTATGCACCCACAGTTATTATACCAAAGGATTCTGCCATTTTTGCTAGACCCTTAGGTAAAGCGGCACCGCCTATAACCACCTTCCATCCATTGAGGTATTTGGCATAGTTTTCTATCTCAGGATGTGTTAGTATCATGTATAATATGCTTGGCACCATATGGGAAAATGTTACATGTTCATTCTTTATCATCTCAAGTATCTTCTTTACATCATACCTACCTGGCAATACGTATTTGTGGCCTGTCATTATTACGAGATAGGGCACTCCCCAGCTGTGAACATGGAACATTGGGACCAGTCCAAGAAAAACATCCCTTTCATTTATGTTGAGGGGACTGTATGAAAGCCCTACAGCCAGAGCCTGCGCATGTAGAACAAGTTTTCTGTGGGTAAATGTTACACCCTTTGGGAGGCCTGTTGTACCTGAGGTATAAAAGATTGTTGCCTCAGTATTTTCATCTATGTTGGGCGGATCCAGTGGCTCGGAAGACTCCAGTATCTCCTCATAGTTGTAATGGTTTTCAAGCCTGGTCTTTATTTCCTCATTTTTATCTGAATATATTATCCATCCCTTAACAAAGTCGAAGAGCTGTGAGGCAGCTTCTATCATCGGTAAAAATTCATCCCTTACAATTACAAATTTATCACCTGCATGCTGCATGGTATAGAATATAAGTTCTGGTGGATATCTTATGTTAACTGTATGTAATACAGCACCTATCATGGGCACTGAAAAATAACTCTCCATGTAATGATGTGTGTCCCAATCCAGAACGGCAACCCTGTCACCAGGTTTTACACCTATATTGAGAAGCGCAGAAGAGAATCTCCTCACCCTGTCGTAAAACTGGCGGTATGTAAATCTCCTGAGATCCTGGTAAACGATCTCCTGGCTACCAAAACTCCACAAAGAAGGGGGAAAGATATTTGCTATGTTTAATTGAAAATTTTTCTCATTCATGGATTTGAATTGAAAATTGAGTAATTAAATTTTTTTATTATTGTAAAAAATTTTAATCCCTTGTCTTTACTGAAAATTCCTCAATTTTCAATTTTATAACGCATACATTTTCAATTTCATTTTTGTCCGGCCTAATTGAATCTCTCCAGCCCAATGGATTTAATTTTTTTGCCATTCCAAGGAAGAATTCAATTTTTTCCTCAGGCCTTTCAACATTCTCAAATCTGCCATATATTATCGCAGATTTATAATTCATTGAATAATTACATAGTTTATCTGATATAACAGGCTCCCCAGGTATTGTGATTGATACTGAAGCGGGTGCCCCATT
>PNIT01000171.1 GCA_002878135.1 Candidatus Aciduliprofundum sp. | reverse complement strand
AGGAAAGGGGAGATTCGGTTTCAAATGGAATGGTATATATCAGAATCCTTGAGGATCTTGGAAGGGTTGCGAATATTGATGATGATCTTGTCTTGTACAAGGAGGATATAGTTAGTGTTAGTGAAAGTTTAGCGAATGTTTTAATAAGTCAGGGAAAGGCTGAAAAAATCAGGGTGATTGAATGAACGATATATGGCATGTTGGGGATATAATTCTCGAACGAAATCAAGGTGTAATTCTGTTTATGAACAAAAGCAAAACAAGGGCAAGACTGGTATGGCTTTACGGCCAGCCAATAATAGGGAACAAAAAAAGGAGAAGATCTTGAAATGATCCTTAATTGCCCTTACTTTGAAAAATGCAATGCCCCTTTATGTCCTTTTTTTAATTTTCAAGGTATTTGGTATGCCGATGAAGAGTTCTGTAAAAACTCTGAATACTCTAATCAAGATGTAATCAAAAATCAGAAAAAGATATCAAGGATCAACAAAAGGCATGAGGTTCAGGGCCTTTTCACTTTTAGCATGCTCAATAGACCCCTGATTGTAAAAAGAGGGATCTCAGGCCTGAGTGAAGACCTTGAAATTCAGGAAAGTGGAAAAAGTGAATTAAAATGGATCAGGAAGCACAGGGGCATGAGCAAGGAATCAAGGGATAAAATGAGCGAACACATGAAAAAGGTAAGGGATATGGAAAGAGGTATTAAAAATGTTCATTGAAAATTCAAAACTGAATTTTAAACCCAATGAGAATTGGTGTTTTTTGAGGTATACCTATGAAATAAGGGTAAAAACACCTAACAAGGGTCTGTACCTCAAAAAATACCAAAGGAGAGATAGGGTTAAATCTCAAATTGATATTTCATTTTATTCAAAATATAAAGGGAGAGAAGGGAGGTGAAAGATAATGGAAGCACCCGCTGAGAAGGCAAAGCCGAAGATATATGATACCCAGGCACTGATCACCATGAACGATGATGGCAAGAACATTCAGATCACAACAGTAATGAACACTGTGATCGTGGGTAAGTTGATCAGAACAAGCCCTTATGAGCTCGAACTCGAGGTAAAGGGCAGGGACGGGAGACCTGAGAACCTGATAGTGATGAAGCATTTCATTGCATACGTGAAATTCGTATAGGGGAGTGGGGGCATGGAACCTGGAGGTCCTCATGGTCGCCCTCAAAAACATGCGTATATATGTATACAATATATCGGGTATGCTTCAGAGCCTGATGCTTCAGAGGGGTATGCTTCAGCCCTCATGCATCAGGGAATCGTGCTTCAGGGAAAATGCTTCAGGAAGTATGCATCAGAGAACCGTGCTTCAGAGAAAAACCCGTTTTCATGCTTCAAGGAAAATCCAATTCCTATGCTTCAGATTTATGATGATTTTCATGCTTCAAATAAATTTATATATTGTTTTTTATGGTATTTGAAATATGGTAAAGGAAAAAGTTCCTAGGTGTAACTTCTGTGGTCGTGAGTTCAAGTCCTACAAGGCGCTGTGGGCTCACCTGAGGTTCTGTCCCGAAAGGCCTATAAACATCAGGAAATGGGAAGAGGAGAGGAAAA
>PNIT01000102.1 GCA_002878135.1 Candidatus Aciduliprofundum sp. | reverse complement strand
TGGAATTTTCTGCTGTTGCATGTTCATACTCCCCAAAATGAATTATAAACCTCGGGACTATGATCTAACATTGTGTAAATAAAAAGGAAAGGTGAATAATATGAAAATAATAAATATAAAAATTGGATTACCAAAAGAGGTGTTATAATTGGCAGAGAAAGATAAAATTCAGGACAAAGATATCGAAGATCTTATTGAACAGACAGCTTCGAAATATGTAGAGAGGATGAGAAATGGTGAAAAGATAGGCATAACAACAGTTATTGAAGATGTTCTATCAGCATTGATGGAAAAGGAAAGAGAATATTATCTTGAGAACGTTGAAGAAAGTGCTAACTGATTCTAAAATAGAACATTAGCAATGGCCATAGGTAAATTGAATTTAAAGGTACCAAGGGTGAGATCTGGAAGTGGATTCAGGCCAGCATTACTTCCAGAGAAATGGAAGAGGTTTGACAAAAACATGGAGAATTTATTGCTTGCAATGCTTACAAATGGTTATTCAAAATCTGAAATAGAGAGATCGCTCAAATCACTGAATATACCGTATTCTGAAGAAAGGTTAGATGAACTCACATCATTAATACATGACAGGTTCGAAGTGTATAAGACATCCGATTTGCCAAACAAGATGTTTGCGGTGTTCATAGACGCGTACCATGCAAAGATGAGGGATGATAAGATGAAAGAGATTCACATATTCACAGCCCTAGGAATAGATCTGGAAGGAAACAAATCAATACTTGGTTTCTGGGTCAATGATGGAAGTGAGAGCAAGGGCACCTGGTCAGATATATTCCAGGATCTTATCAATAGAGGATTGAAAAGGGTAGTTCTCTTTGTGACAGATGATTTTCCAGGAGTGAAAGAAATAATATCAAAGCTCTATTCATTAGCAGATCATCAACTATGCTGGGTACATTTCACAAGAAATTTAAGAAGGCATTTATCGAAGGCAGAATATGCTGAAATAAAGGAGGATCTGTACATGGCAAAGAACAGCAAGAATGAGAAGGACGGAGAAAAGCATCTTGAGGATTTGTGCAATAAAATAAAGGTTAAGCACAAGGATCTTGCAGAAAGGATAGAAGACCGTAAAGATAATTATCTGGCATTTCTGAAGTATCCAGAAGGAGTGAGAAAACATATCTATACAACGAATGCAATAGAGAGCATAAATGCAGGCCTGGAATATATAAGGCACGAGCTGGGAGGATATTTCCCATCAAGAAATGCATTGGAAACAAACTATTTCATTCAGATAGAGAATCTGAACGATGGCTGGCAAAGAAGGCCAGTACCGGCATTGAAGGCAAGCACATATGAACTTAGGCAGATCTATACCATGAAATATGAACTGGAGGAATGGGAGAATGATTAAAATAGTTCCAAGAGGTTATAGGGCTTACACAATTTAGACCTATAGTCTCAAACCTCGATGCATCGTCCTCTATTACAATGTAATTTTTATCATTAAACTCAAACCAGTCCATATGCCACAGACTGTTGCTGTGTTCTCTCTCCCATCTCACCCATTTCCTCTGTTTCTTTTTATTCATATTTTCCATTACCATTC
>PNIT01000076.1 GCA_002878135.1 Candidatus Aciduliprofundum sp. | reverse complement strand
ACGGTGCCCCATGGTGGGTATAATCTTACCATTTATGTATCCAGGGTATCGGGCGGTTCTGGCTTTACTGTTTCCCTTTCAGGTTATTACCTGACCAGTATTGCGCCCGGGCAATATTACACGAGCATTTACGTTGGCGGAATCAGTGGTTTACAGCTGAGCATCAATGAGTTTGGCTGACCACCTTTTTTTCTTTTTCGCCCTTCTTTACATACGGTTCCATGATCTTTATCATGGCGTTAAGGGTTTCCATGAGTGCCTTTGTAAATATTACGTGTTCGCAGGAATAGCTGTCGCATGTGAGGCAGTGTATATTGTTGCTGTAATCAACCCATACCTCCCTCTCATTCTTTGTTCCCAGGTACCTCATGTCTTTCATGGTAATTATCTTGTTATTCAGATCCATGTTTATTTCTAGAGTGTTGAACATGGCGGTTACTGCTGACCTGATTGCCCTGAGTGTATCGCTTTCTCCCTCAGTTTCAATCTCAACTGCAGGGTCAAAAAACCTCCTTTCCAGCTGTCTTTCTATCTCCCTAATCTTTCTGATTATGATTATCCCCTTTCTGGTGATATACAGGTACCTGTATGTACCGTCAGGGTTGACAAAAAAGTGCACCAATCCATATCTCTGGAGAGTTTCAAAATCCTCCTTTGTTGCATCCTTGAAATCTATTACCATCCTTCTGGAAGAATTGGTAATATTCTCGTCAAGGAGCTTACTCAGGATCTCATAATATATTGGCCACCTGGGCCCTGTCATAATTTCCCTAAGTGCACTTTTCCCATCTATCTTTTTGACTTCAGTTTTCATTAATCTAAAAAATGCAGTATAGCATATTAATTTTTTGAAAGGGGTCAGGAGAAATTAGTAGAAATTTTCAGAAAAACATTTAACTTCTATTTGATGCTTCCTTCTCCCCTTTCAGGTAACCCTTTCGATGTTTTCCCTGAGCAATTCAACTGCCTCTTCTATTTCTTTTATGTTTGTGCCACCGGTGCACACGACCTTGATCTGAAAATAAGGAAGGTGATTTTTTTCTCCTCTATCCTGTATATAAGCCCCGGGAACTGCTCGGGTTCGTATTCAACGTTTTCCAGCCCGAGGGCCATGGCAAGATCTGGCAGGTCAAGCACCTTTTTCAGGTCCGTCAGGGCAACGATGTTCTTCACGGCTATTTTTGGGTTGCTGTCCACCTTTATTCCTGCCTCTATCAGCTTCCTTATTACTGTTTTTACGGTTTTTTCAAGGAGTTCCTCGTTTTTCGCGCCCGTGCAGTTCATCATCCCGCTCTTGAAAAGGAGCACGGCCGTATTGAATTCAGGCAACCTGTATATCAGCCCCGGAAATTCAGAGGGGTTATACTCTGAATCCTCTAGCACCAGTACTATTCTGCTCAGGTTTAGGTTGTCTGCAAGTTTAACAGTAGCTACTATATTTTGAACCTCAATTTCTATGTCTTGTTTGGGGTACATTTTCGTTTCCATGATTTTTTCTTATATTTTTTGATATATTTAATCATTTATGGTGTTTTTTCTCTTATCATAGTAATGAGGGAATGAGTGTATAGGCCTTAACGCTTAAAGAAATTGATAATACCCTCAGAGGTACAATATTTAGGACAGGATTATTAAAATCTTAAGTTGAGGGGATTATTAAAGA
>PNIT01000111.1 GCA_002878135.1 Candidatus Aciduliprofundum sp. | reverse complement strand
AGTAGCTGACTCATTAGCTTATTTTTTCTATTAATTCCTTCAATTCGGTCTTTTTATCAAAATGATCCCTAACAGGTTTTAGTATATCTATGAGTATCTCAGAGATATTTTCCTTGAGGTCAAGTGGATGTATCTCCTTCCTGGAGTAGAGTTCCTCAAGTTGAGCATAACTCTTTACAGTGATATCTCCCCCATATTTTCTCTCTATCCTTACCTCACTCCTGTAGTATGGGAATATTATTAGCTTGTATATGTCCAATATGGGATTATCCTTCACATCACCCTCCGGGCAATAGGCACCCTTTATCTTGGATCTTATCTTCTCAGGTGAATCAGTTACAAATATTGCACTCTCAGCCTTACTCTTGCTCATTTTTGATGTGAAATCCATCCTGTTACCCCCCTTCAGGCTGGTGAGGAGGGGTGTATGTATGGCCACTGGAACCTTGAATCCGAGCTTTGGTGCAAGCTCCCTGGCCAGCATGTGCGCATGCCTCTGATCCATGCCACCCAGGGCGATATCAAGATCCATGTAGAATATGTCAGTTACCTGCATGAAAGGATATATCATCTTTGATGAATCTAGGTCAAGGTCTGAGCTCTTCCTACCCATTATGTCAAGTGCACGCCTCACCCTGTTCAATGTAGTATTCTTTGCCACCTTCAGGAGTATTGACCAGTATTCCTTGCTATCAACAAGTTCATCAGCATAAACAAACTCAACACTCTCAGGCACACCAAGGGCAAGGAATGATTCCCTCATTATCTGTGCCGCAAGCCTTATCTTCTCCATATCACCTGAGAATTTGTCATTTATGTATGCGTGCCAGTCAGCCAGGAGAACCCTCATGGATATGTTCTCCTCTGCCAGATCCCTTATCTTGTTACCGCATATTAGACCAGTTCCAAGATGAACCAGACCAGAAGGTTCAAAACCAATGTAACCCTTTAATTTCCCCATTCCTGAGATATTTTTTAGGTCATCCAGGGTAACAATCTCCTGTACATTCTTCAATATCCTTTCTATGTTCATTGCCTGAAATAATCTGAATACCATATATAAATATTTTCAGAACCACTCCTCAAGGTTCTTCTGAGATTTTACCTTTCTGAACTCCTTAAGTTTGTCAATAGCGCCCATCACCCTCTCCCTTGAGAAATCGTGCTCATCGCACATGAATTTCACTATGCCCTCCACATCAGGATCCTTCCAGTCGAATCTATAATCCTTTGTAACGGGTGGATTCAAAAATATCTCCCTGATTTCCCTGTAGTTCTCCACCACTATATCCGTATTTTTCATTATGTTTTCAATGTTACCATGGGTTTTTATGAGCTTCAATGCCTTCTTGGGACCAACATTCCTGACACCCTCGTTGAAATCAGTCCCAACAAGTATACCTATATCTATGAGCTGTTCCCTTGTTATGGAAAGATTTTTTAGAACATTATCAAGCTCTATGATCTCAGGTTTAATCTCCTTGTAAACATTCTTTCTAGGGAGTTTTCTCTTCCCAGTTATTGTGAGATTCCTTACAAGCCTTGGTGTACCAAAGAGCAGGGAATCGTAATCCTGGGATGCTGAGGCAAAAACCTTTCCAGATCTTGCCATTTCAGCTGCCTGCGCCTCACCCTCGCTTGGCGCCTGTATCCATGGTATTCCCATAAGCTCCAGGAGCCTCTTGGATTGCTCCACCATCTCAGGTGTGAGCCTGCTTGATTGCTGTGACCAAACCCTTGCCTCCTCAATGTTACCCGCCTCAAGTGCCTCCTTCCATTCCCTCTCAGCCCTCTCCCTCCTCTCAATCCTCTCCAACAATGTCTTACCCTTCAACTCAGGAGGTTTTCCATCAAAGACGTACACGGGCTTTATCCCTATCTCCATTATGTTTACATTCCTGTAAAAAAGACCTGAGAGATGTGAGGTGATCCTGCCATTCCTGTCTATGAGAGGTGTTCCATCAGGCTGCCTTATGATGCTAAGGAACTGGTAGAGTGTGTTGTAAGCATCTATGGCAATTATCTTTCCCTTGAGATCCTGTAGATCTATCTCCCTTGACTCAATTATGTCCGATATATCAACTCCCATTCCCTACACCAGATAAATCTATTATTTTTTGATTAATTAATTTTTTTGGAGAATATTATCCCGGCTCCCGGATTCGAACCGGGGACATGCGGATGTCTGCGGCGGATTTTATTCCCACTACAGTCCGCCGCTCTACCACTGAGCTAAGCCGGGTATTGATGAAAATGATAATATCGTATATAAAATTTAAGATGTCATAATTAATAAAAGGGGAGGAGGGGCATCAGCGTGATCAATTGCATAATAATGCAATCCTATATTTAAAGGTTTCTTTAAAATTTTTGACATTTTTTAATTCAACCTTAAATCTTACTTTTTTTCAACCTCCATATTGCAAAGAATGTTAGAATGGAAATAATGATGATTATTAAATTTGGAATCCCCTGGAAATAGTTGGTGATGAATGGGATGGGTGAGATTATCCAGCTGCTATCCATTGAAATATAACCGAGGAAGGGGAAAAAGCCTACCATGGAATAAATAAGAGTATTTTTCATAGAAACTGATGTAAGCAGGGATGTCATTGAAAATATGGAGACTATGGTAGTATTCTCAAGGTTAAGTGTGCAAAACATGGATTGTAGAGCCAAAAATGAATAAATTTTTGAACTAATAAATTTAACAGAGGTGGCATTCTGGATTATCACACCGTAGATGGCATTTATTATAATATGGTAGAAGATAAAGTTACCCTTTAAATCAATTAGTATGCCAGAATTTCCGGTAATACTCACACCTGAGATTATGTATGGATCGTTCCTGCTACCATTTCCCACAAGGAATGGGAAGGTAGCTATACTTGTATTATCGATCACAACACCATGGATATGTATATAATTAAAACTCCTCGGCCAGAGCACATCTTCTGAAAGATTACCAACATCACCAATCTTGAAATCATTGTATATAAAGGGTATCTCGAATGCACCATAGGCTCCTGGACCCTTCAAAGATACTATCCTCTCAGGTTCCAAAATTTTTCCATCCGATTTAATCTGAAAGTTTCTGAATTCTACAGGTCCAAGGTTTGTGTAGAAACCCTCACCACTCTTAACACTTGAAAAAACATAAAGTGAAAAGTTCTCTGGAATGTAAGGGACATTGAAGGAATGCCCATCTACCATTAATGTGTGTTTTGAAGGATAAATAACAATGGTATACAGTGAATTATTTCTGATGGGCAAAAGTTTTAGGGAAACATTTCCTGAGGAATAAAACATATATCCATCTGGTAGATCAAAACCTATGCTCACGTTGTATGTGGAACCAAACCAGGCAAAGAATGAAAAAGAATCGTCCCTGTGGTATGGTTTCTCTATTATTCCCCTCATCTGAAATATAAGATTTTCAACATTTGTATAATTTCCAAGATACACCGAGGTATAGTAATCTGAAGGTGTGAACGTCCAGTTAATGCACTTGGGGCTTCCGAGTCCTATCTGTGGCATCCAGGAGGTTGAGGGGCCATGCTGTGTGTATATGGGATTGAAATATGCCCAAGGATCCTGCCCATGCATGTAATAAAGCTGAGGTGTGAAAAATCCCAGTGAATAATTCTTCATGGAATCAATATCGAGAATGATTCCAGATATGAGTGGTGCCGAGAGGCTTGTTCCACCCATCCCCAGCCAGCCGTTTGAATATACATAAACACCTGTGGATGGATCGGCATCCATTGAGATATCCGGTACACCCCTGCCCTTCAGAGAATCAAGGCCGCTGCCCACCTGCCATAAAGGCCTTGGAAATATGACGCTTTCCCCTCCGCCACTGTTCTGCCAGATGCTTTCATAATAATATCTTCCATTCGAGAGGAAAAGGGATGTCCCACCTACAGATAATACGTAAGGGTCGCTTGCAGGATATTCAACTATTGAGGAATCACCCGATGCTGCAACTAGAGTGATACCCATCCTCGATGCCTGTTTGATCACAGAATGGAAGAAAGGATCGTAAACCTGCAGCTCCGGTCCACCCCAGCTCATGGAGACAACATCCCCTATATGATTTGTAACTATGTAATTCAGTGCCATCTCCAGTGTGGTGGAATTGTCATTAACTGTTTCAAAAACTACTATATTTGCTTCGGGCGCAATAGCATGCATGATCTCAACATCAAGATCGGTCTCAGAAATCCATCCTGACGGGAATGTTCTGGGTGGTGATGGAAAATACTGAACCTGTATTTTTCCACTGGGTATATTGTATATTGAATTGAATACCCCAAGATTCTGGAAAAGGGTGGGATCACCATATGGAACAAGAACAACACCGGTGAAATTTTTTCCATAACTCCCTATGGATGATATGCCGTATGCCTTTATGAGATCATTGATGGAATATGGATCCGATGAATATAATATCTGCGGCATGATCCTTGTGCCCTCCTTTATAAAGAATATATTATTTTTAATATAATGGGGTAAACCCAAGCCGAAGGCCCTTGAAATGGTCTGTGCACTGTCCTGAATTAGGTAGTAATCACCCTCTTTGAATGGAAAGATTCCAAACTGTTTAAGATATGATTCAAATTCATTTGAATTTCCAGAGAATCCAACGATTATACTTGTGGATCCACTGAAATCTATGCCCTGTTCCATATGGGCGTAGTGTGTACTAGAAAGTATAAGGATAATCGTTATTATGAATATTAATTTCAGATGCATTTATTTTGTATTTGTTTACATTATTAAAATTTTACATCTTCTTTAAGGAAAAAAATATTAATTGAAAATACTTCTCAAATACGTTATGGAAAAGAAAGATACTGTTAAGGATACACTCATAAGCCTTGGTATTTCTGTTGGTATAATACTCATTATATTCATTGGTTTATACATATATTCAGGTAACTGGCCACCTCTAACCATAATTGAATCATCATCCATGCAGCATGGTAATGAATTCACATGGGGTGTAATAAATACGGGTGATATAGTTATACCCAAGAAGGTAAACTCTGTAAACGAAATTATAACATACGTTGAGGGAAGGGAGATAAATTTCAAGACTTACGGTGATTATGGGAATGTTATACTTTATTATCCACAGCCTGGTTCTGTTCCGGTGATACACAGGGCCATATTCTATGTAACATGGGATGGGCCATTCTTCCATATAAGGAATGAAACTAAGGCGGGTAGCTGGCTGGAGATAATTGGGTACAAGGTGGTAATACTCAACATGGGGTTCTCAGGAAGGAACCTTGTTGTTGACCTTTCAAGGTTTATAGGTGAGGATGGATTCATTACCATGGGCGATAACAACCTAGCAAACTCAAACTACATGGACCCCAATGTTATATACCCTAACATTGCATATTACGCCGCCGATCAGAACGTTGGCATAGCTCCACGCCCAATTACACTGGGTATGATATACGGTGTTGCAGCAGGCTGGTTACCCTGGTTCGGTGATATAAAGCTCATATTAACGGGGCAAACCTCAGACATACCCACAATGAGCTATGTTTACCTTGGCATAACCATCACACTTATACTGGTAATATTTGCCATATACGATTATTGGCCCAGGAAGGAACGCTGAATATAAATATTCAGAGATCATACATTAAACGATGGAAGATACATGGATACCCATATACTACCTTGAGAAGAGGGGCGTAAAGGGATATGAATCAATAGGTAATTTCATTGAAAGTGTTCACCAGAAGGAGATATACCTTATAGATACAAACTCATTCAGAGGTAGGGATATAAACCTGAAGGTACTTTCAAGGATAGCGCCAATCTACGATGTTTGGTTTGAATCAAACATAAGGTTGAGGGATGATGTGATAGACATACTCCTCGCAGGTTCAAAGATAGCTGTGCTTGGTGGCAGAAGGGTGAATGAAAATTTTCTTATTTCAATAATGGAAAATACGGATAACATTGCCCTCAAGAGCAACGATGAGGGTCTAATAAAAAAATTCATCTCCATTGGGGGTAAAATTGTTATAACAGATCTTGATATTGATGCACCTGAAAGGTATGTTCAAAAGGAAGGGAGGCTGGTAAAGATATGATAGAAAAATTCAAGATAGCCATATTTCTTGTTCAGAAGAAGACAGGGAGGCAGGAGCTGAGGAAGGAGGATTTTGTAAGGATAATATCCTTCGAGAACAGGTGGATGGAACCATCATACGTTGAGAAATTCCTTGATTTGGCCCTAAGGATGAACCTGCTTAAAAAATCTGGTGATTCCTACATAGCACAATTCTCAATGAAGGAGATAGAGGTGCCCGTGGACTTTGAAATAAATCCATCAGATCTTGAGATCAAGGAGGAGAGGGAGGAGGATATATTCAAATTAATCCTTGAAAGGATTGAGAAAAAGACAGGGAAAAAGAGAAATGAGATAGTTAGTGAGATAAATAAAATGAGGCAGAAAAACAGGTACTTCACCATTGAAACACTTGCATTCATCTACGCAAGGGAGAATAGCGTACAGATAGATGATCTATTGCAGGAATATGAGAAGAAGATTTGGAAATAAATTTTAATAAGTAATCATTTCCTTTTCTGTATGGAAGGTAGACCTGACTGGGATGAATATTTCATGCGAATGGCTTATCTTGCTGCCTCAAGGTCAACATGCCTGAGGAGGAAGGTGGGGGCTGTGATTGTAAAGGATAGGCGTGTCATAGCAACAGGTTACAATGGACCCCCATCAGGTCTTGCACACTGCGAGATCACTGGCTGCATAAGGGAGGACCTGGGTATAAACTCTGGTGAGAGACACGAGCTTTGCAGGGGTCTCCATGCTGAACAGAATGCAATAATACAGGCCGCTGTGCACGGGGTTAGTGTAAAGGATTCCGTCATATACGTTACAAACCATCCCTGCGTTGTTTGTTCCAAGATGATAATAAACGCAGGTATAAGGGAGATAATATACTCAGAGGGATATCCTGATGATCTTGCAAAGTTAATACTTTTAGAGAGTGATATAAAGGTAAGGCAGTATGTGCTGAAGGATAAATACTTTGAAAGATTCACCAAGGTTTGAAATAGATTCTCTTACCCTCCTCGAGCGCCTTCATAATTGAATTTCCCTGCTGTGAATTCCTTTTTATCTTCATAATGCCATCCCTTGATAGTATACCGGAGAAAAGGACCTCATCATCAGCCAGAACTGCACCTTCCTTTCCACCGTATTCTCCAGATGCAATGAGATATATGAGATCCTTCTTTCTCTGCACCATTAGCGGTACCTTTTCCCTGGCCTCCTCCTGCATGGGAAGTACATCTATGTGCAGGCCTATCAATCTCTCCAGATTCTCTATGTTCTCACCTCCCTTTCCTATTATCTCCGGTATCCTCTCCTTGGGTACATAGAGGCTCATGCTGCTGAGGGAGGTGATCTCCACCCTGAATACCTGGCCTATGTGCCTCTTAATCATATCGTGTATCTTTGATTCGGCCAGCTCATAGACCCTGTTCCTCTCACCTTTAACAGGTACCACTACCACCTGTTCCCCAAAACTGTATATCTCATATTCAAGTGAATTGTTGTAAAAGTCCCTCACCTCAATCACAGGCCTCGACAGATCCTGTTCCCTCATACCAGAGGGAACCTTTACAGTGTATTCAAGATAATAGACGCTCTTTATGCCTCCAGATTCTATGTGTATGAATGTATCCGCCACCTGCGGTATCATCCCAAGCTCTATCCTGCCTATCAGCCTCTGTATTGCATCCACAGGCCTTGTGGCATGAACAACACCCACCATACCAACACCCGACAGCCTCAGATCAGCGTAAACCTGGAAATCCTCAGATGTCCTCACCTCATCGTAGATTGTGAAATCTGGTCTCACAAGAAGGAGTATATGTCCGGTTTTCTCCATACTTCCCTCCAGGGCAGTGTACTGTGTTATCTCATCCCTCACCTGAAGATCCCTGGGCCTCTCTATTGTCTTAACTATCTTACCCAGGGAACTGTACATCTCAGCAAGTGCCTGTGCGAATGTTGTTTTACCTGCACCCGGTGGGCCCGAGATTATTACACCCCTCGTTGTCTCCCTCAGTCTGTTTAAAAGTCTTTCATCAAGTCCGTAATGATCTATTGAAAACTTAGCTATAGGTCTTACGGCGGTTATCTCTATGCCATCTGAGAATGGCTCCCTTGTAATAACTATCCTGTATTCCCTGAGCTGAACAACAGTGACACCCTTCATCTCTATCTCAACATATGAATTTTCATCACCCCTGGCCCTCTCTATGATGTCCATTGCAATCTCTTCCAGTGAGGAGTAATCAAGTATTTTATCGGATATCTCAGCCAGCTTGAATCTACCTGGTGCCCCCTTTTTGGCCAGTGGTTTTGTATTCGCCTTCAGGTGAACGCTCATGGTCTCATCATCAAAAAAGTCCTCTATCTTTATGGAAGGTCCCCTCTTTGTCTCTATGTAAAGAACATCTATTCCCTTCACCCTTGCGATGCTCGCCTGAACAAAATCTGATGTAACGAGTGTTGCACCATTTTCAAGTGCAACGAGTCTTATCATATCATCTATCTCACCGCTCTTGGCCCTCTCAATCTGCCACCTTTCTGGCCTCTTACCATAGAATGTAATCTTAATCCTTCCTTCCCTCTCCAGAGACCTTATCTTTTCAAGTTCCCTGAGACCCGTGAATCCTATCATCAGGCCCCTGTTCGCCTGTGCCTCTATCTCAGATATCACAGACTCCGGTATTATTACCTCATGACCCCCTGATTCTATCACCTCATAGAACTTTCCATTTATTATTACTGATGTATCAGGTACGTACCTCATTTTGACACACCCCTTCTCTCAAGTACCCTCCTCAATATTGAATTTACCATCTCACCATCTGCCCTCCCCCTCAATTTTTCCATTAAAATACCCATAAGTGCACCCTCAACATTCCTTGACTTTAGATCACCTATATTCTCATCAACTACACTTTCAATAATTGCCTGGAGTTCATCCTCATCCATGGGCTTAAACTCATCAAATTGAATCCTGCCATTTGCTATGAAATCCCTCAGTATATAAGGTATTGCCTCCTTGACAATCCTGCCCTCTGCAAGGGCACTGAATATCTTTTCAAGTACGCCTGAATCAATGGAGGAAACATCAAGACCCTCCCCCTCAATCTCCGGTATTATGTTGAAAAGAACCCTGAATATAACGTTGCCATCGGGATATATGGAATAGAAGAATGAAAAATCATCCTCCCTGTTTTCATCAAGAATCTGCTGTGCCTGCTGCATGGATATTCCATACCTTTCAGATATATCCCTGATTGCCTCCTCGTATGATTTGGGTATCATGCCCTTCAATCTTTCTATCATCTCTTCAGTGATCCTTATAGGTGGTACATCCGTCTCAGGATACATCCTCTCACTTCCAGGTAAAGGTCTAAGGAACTCCGTTGTACCATCATCCCTGGGCCCCCTTGTCTCAGGGTTTACGCCATTTATAGCCTTCCTTATCCTCTGTATCACATAGAGGAGAGCCTCTTTCCCTTTATTTTCCTCAGCAACTATTATTATGAATGCATCATTATCCCCCGTTGAAAATTTTTCCCTGAGGAGCCTCACCTCATTCTCACCAATACCATAGTTTGGAAGCTCATCAGAATGGAATATGCCTGGTATCCCTATTACCTTGACCACCTCAGCAAGCTCTTTACCGAACCTGTATCTATCACTCTTGAGCAACCCACTGAAACCTGGTACCCTTATGCCAAGAACCCTGTGACCCTTCTGTAGTCCATTCCTTATCAATTTACTCTTCGTTTCCCTGAATATATCTGTTACATCAAGTATTTCAATGTGTTCAAGGTCTGGATTCCTCCTTTTAATCTCCTCCGCCAGGGAGGAAAGCATCTCCTGCCTCTCCATCTCGTACAGCGCTATTTTTTCAAGAAGATTTAGCCTGGAGACACCCTTCACCTCCACCCTTTCACCATCAGTTGAAATATTCAGGTCCTGCCTTATTGAACCCAGGCCTCTCCTTACCTTTTTCGTTGACCTAAGGGCGTATCCTAGGATCTGTGCGGCCATCTTCACCTCCTGGGGCGATTTTAGATCTGGGCCTGTTGTGACCTCAATCAATGGTATACCTAGCCTGTCAAGCCTGTAAACAGCAATACCCTCCTTCTCATCAATCTTCCTTGCTGCCTCCTCCTCAAGGCATACGGATCTAATACTAATCCTTCCAAACTTTGTATCAATGTATCCATCCATGCCAATGAGTGCTGTCCTCTGAAAGCCTGTTGTGTTTGATCCATCTATGACAATCTTCCTCATGAAATGTACCTCATCAACTATCCTGCAGTTGAACATAAGCGATACAAGTACTGCAACCTCAAGAGCCTCCATGTTAACGTCATGGGGTGGTTCCTCATCCATCTCCACCAGGCAGGAATTCTCAGTCACCTGATAGACGAAGGTCCTCCTTTTCATGGATTCCATAAGAGCTGCAGCATCATATTCCCCAAGTTCACTCTGCACAGGTCTTAGAACCCTTGTGAATTCACCAAGAACCCTATCATTCAGATCAGAATCACAGGAACAGAATAGCTTCTTCGTATTCAACTGCTGATGTATCTCTATACCTGCCTTAAACATATTCGATGCCCACCCTCCTTTCAGAGATCTCACCCACAAGATTCTGGAGCATCTTATCCCTCTCCTCCCCCGGATAATTCTCAAGCACCCACATCAGTTTCACGTATGCTACCTCAGGCAACATATCCTTCAGTGGAACAGCGCCTGCAATTATCATCTCCCTGCCCGTTGAATAAACGTTGAGGTTTACAGACCCATAGAGGCACTGGGATGTTACACCAACGAATACACCCCTCGAAACAAGATCCCTTATAACAGGTATCATATCGTTTGAAACATGCCCAAGACCTGTTCCTGCAATAATTATACCATGCATCCTTGAACCTATGTCAAGTAGTATCTCAGGATCCATGTTTGGATAGTAGTACAGAAGGGCCACCTTCTCATCCATGCCTGTCCTCAGGACTGGCGGCCCGGACCTCTTCCTGTAACTACTGATGAATCTTACCTCATTTTCTATTATTGCAATGGGCTTTTCATTTATGCTCCTGAAGGCATCCCTCCTGCTTGTGTGCATCTTCCTGGCCCTCACACCCCTATGAACCTGAACGAAGGTATCGGATGTTGATCCATGCATGGAGATTACTACCTCACCAAGATCAGTTTCAACGAGCTTCAGACTGTAGATCAAATTAAGGTATGCATCAGAGCTTGGTCTATCGCTTGACCTCTGCGCACCCACAAGTATTATTGGGGAGGGAAGGTTCTGTATCATGAATGCTAGGGCGGATGCTGTGTAGGCCATGGTATCCGTACCATGTGGTATTATTATACCCCTGGAATCATCAAGATCCTTAAAAGCCTCCTCAGCGATTACCTTCCAGTTTTTAACCTTCATATTCTCACTGAGTATGGAAAAGATTGTCCTGCTCTTTATCCTGTAATTCTCCTCAATCTCAGGTATTGCAAGTAAAAGTTCCTCCTGGGAAACGGCAGGTTTCACTGCACCTGTTGAATAATCAATGTAGCTTGCAATAGTACCCCCTGTTCCTAGAACCGAAACTGGTATGCCATTCTCATTTATTTTACTTTTTCTCTCAGTCTTTTTGGACAAACCCTTTGATATTATTTTTATCTTTGTTTCATCATCCACCTTTATACCTATGTTGTAACCATTATCAAGTTTCAATATGATTATATCCTCCCCGCTGAATGCATGCCTGGGCATAACTATGCCCCTGAATATACCCTTTTTATTTTTTATTTCAACAAGATCCCCCGTTTCGAAATCCATATTTCACGTAATCTGTTTCAATAAAATTAATCTTATGGTAATGCATTAAAGAAAAGGTATGTTCATAACGCTTGAGGGTATAGATGGATCCGGGAAGACCTCCATTGCGAGGAAACTTAAGGAAAAATTTGAGGAGGAGGGCAGGAGGGTCTACCTGACTGAGGAACCAACACAGATAATATTTGATGTTAAATATATAATGGAAAAGGACCTTGATGTTTTTACAAGGATATTCATCTTCATGGCTGACAGGGTGGAGCACATAAAGGTGATAAAGGAAAAGATATCCTCAGACCATATTGTGATATGCGACAGGTATGTTGACTCAACATTCGCATACCAGGGAAGCATCCTTGAAAATATACTTGGATCCAGGGAGAAGGCCTTCGATTACCTTTACAATCTATATAGGCCATTCTCCTTCGATCCAGATTTAATAATATATCTGGATGTTGATCCTGGGACTGGCCTCAGAAGGATATCATCAAGGAGAAGGGAGATATTTGAAAATCTAAAATACCTTGAGGGTGTGAGGAATTTTTATCTTTATCTTTCCAGAATAAGAAATTATAAGATCTTTGATTCAAGTGCAAATTTGAGTGATCTCTGGAAAAAAATTTCATCAGAAATTGATTTATGATCTCATGGAGGCTACTTTTTGCTTATAAGCCTTCAGGAGATCATTCATGGTAACAATACCTATGAATTCACCCTTCTCCACCACTGGAGCCCATGTGGACTTGATATGTGCCATTACCTCCCATGCATGCTCAGCACTTGAATCCATATGAACATATGTAATTCCAGATTTAACAAAGTTTTTGACAGGCGATTCATCGTCAGATTCAAGATCGCTTAAGTAAACTACACCCAGAAACTTCCTGTTCTCATCAACAACAGGCAAGGAAATAAGACCATTCATCTCCATAAGGATTTTTGCTCTCCTTACAGGCTCGTTGATCATTATCTTAATGTCACGTATTTGAATCTCGTTGATCTTTATGCTAGTGAGTACAGGTGTATTGTATTCACCCATGTGTGCGGGTGAATCCCTTCTTGTAGGAACCTGTGATTTGTATATGGAATTGTTGCCTGAAACAAGATAGGATGCAGCCACAGCTATCATTGCTGCAGGCAATAGCTGCAGGCTACCGGTCATTTCCACAACCATTATCATCACGGAAAGGGGTACCTTTCCTGCCGCTGCAAAAAAGGAGAGCATGCCTATTATAACGAATGGCACATAAGAGGGAACAATACTGGGGAAAATAAAATTGAAGAGGATCCCAAATAGAAGACCCACTGAAGCACCAATCACCATCCCAGGTGCAAATACACCACCGCTCCCCCCAGAACCTATGGAAAAAGATGTTGCTAATATCTTCATAACTGGAAGAAGTATCAATATCAAAATAAGTGGAAGGCCAAATGTTGGAATAATATTCAGATCATTTGAAATGAATATCTGCACCCATCCATAACCTATACCCATTACCTCAGGGAAAAAAAGGGCTATAATACCTGTGATCAGACCGCCTAAAGCTGGTTTAAAGTATTTTTTTATTTTAAGATTCCTGAATAGATCATGAACATTGTAAAATGTTTTTACATAAAAAATAGCAAGTAAACCAGAAAAAAGTCCAAGAATCAGATAGAATGGAAGCCTAAGAGGGTTAAAGACGCCTGAATAATAGCCGAATATTGGTGTAAAACCCACAATGGATCCAAAAATTGAATACCCTATTGCAGAAGCTATCAGGCTTGGATATATTATTTCAGGTTCTATGTCCCTTTTGTAGAGTATTTCTGCACCAAGTATTGCACCACCAATGGGCGCCTTAAATATTGTGCCAATACCAGCTCCTATGCCCACAGCTACGGCCCTTCTTCTGTCCTCAGGGCTCAAATGTAAAAGATCTGCAACTATTGAACCTAGACCGGATGATATCTGTGCTGTAGGTCCCTCCCTTCCAGCACTGCCACCTGAGCCAATTGTAATTGCAGAAGCAAGCGTTTTTACTGGAATTACAATTTTTCTTACCTTCCCCTGCCTGTTATGATATGTGTCTATAGCAGCATCTGTGCCATGACCTTCTGCCTCTGGTGCAAACCTATAAACAATCAGCCCGGACAAAAGGCCCCCTAGGGTGGTGGAAATAGGTATCAATATATACCTTGAAGGTGTAATTGCAAAATTAAGGTAAGATCCTTCGCCCAAAGGTAATGGAAGCGATATGCCTAAAAATAAATTAATAAATATATATGAGAAAAATATTATAGCATAATAGAAAAGAAGTGCACCTAGTCCGGCTATTATTCCAATTATGGTTGCGATGATAAACCATCTCTGGAAGTATGGTAGCTCATTTATGTGAATTTTTTTCATTTTTACTTTTATGATAATTGCAAATTTTATTTAAAAATTATCACAAAAG
>PNIT01000088.1 GCA_002878135.1 Candidatus Aciduliprofundum sp. | reverse complement strand
TCCCTGATACAGGGAATATCGGTGGTGCCCATACTATTTGCAGGTCGTATGAAGGTGAAGGCAGGTGAAATACTCAAGTCCCCTTCCCTGAAGAGTGATGGAAGGCATACGTACACGGATTTCTACGAGGGCATTGGTGTTTCAGCCGGCCTATTCATATCATTCTATCTTGGTTCAATCTTCTACTATATCTCAATATCACTTGCCTTTCTGGCACTCATACTGACAGCATATTCAATTGGCAAGGATTCGGTGCTATCACTCCTTGACCTGCCGAAGGATAGAAGTCTCAGGGAGAGGATTGCAAACATAGCGTCATCAGTGAAGGGTGTGAGGACGGTAAGGGAGGTGAGGATGAGGTGGGCAGGGCCCGTAATATTCGTTGAGCTTGTTGTTGAGATGGATCCTCTTATTACTGTGGATGATGCACATCCTATTACCGAGGAGATTGAGAGGAATGTGAAGGCATCCATTGATGGCATATACTCAGTCAGTGTCCATGTGGAGCCTGTTAAAAGAAAGAGATTCAGGCTCATCATACCCTCAGAGGGAAAGGAAATTGACTCGAGGATGGATGAAAGGCTGGCAAAGTCTGACTATTTTGCAATAGTTGACATTGGCGAAAGCATAAGTTACAAATTCATAGAGAATCCATTCAGGGAAAAGGAGGATCTTGCTGGCCTTGACTTCAAGGATTTCCTTTTGGACAATGGAATCACGGATATAATATGCTACAATGTTGGTGAAATCACCTATGGGTTAATGGTTTCACACGGCATCTACTGCTGGCATTCTGATATAGATACCATAGGGAATGTTGTTAATAAATTCCTGAAGGGAAATTTGAATAAACTTGTTCATCCAACAAGGAGATCAAAGGTTAAATGAGAATGCAAGCTGGTATCCCTTGAGTATGCCAGGCATATTAAGTTCCCTGAGTATTTTCAGGCCCTCATCGAGTATTTTCCTGTCACCTGTTCTCCTTGCATAATAAAGTCCGAATATGGTCTTCACCTTTCCAACAAGGTATCTCAGGTTCTCCCTTTCAAGGAATGAGACATTCTCAGAGAATATCTTGATTGAATTATCATCAAAATTCACTATGCTCTTTGAAATATTCAGCCTACACTGAACAAACCTCATAAATCCAAGGTTCTTATAGCCTTCTATTATACCAATGAACCTCTTTATTTCATTCTCCCTGTTACCGTAAAAGAAATTTTCATAGAGTAAAAATCCAACAAGATCTGTCATATCTATTATTAGGTCGGTTGTAATGTTATTCAGCCTCCTCTCTATGGATTCCTTCTGTATCTCATTTGCCCTGTTTATGTTTCCCCTCCACATCTCCATGGCAGAATAGAGGTAATATACATAATCCCTGTACATGGGTGTAGCATTTTCAAGAACCTTTACCTCATCACCAAATTCATCCTCCTTCCCCTCAAGTACATTGAGCACCCTTGAATATCCCCTGAAGAAGTTTTCCATGAACTCATTGCCTATCCTTGATGCAATATCCATAGCCAGCTGTGTTAATCTTCTCTGCTCCTCAATCTCACCCCTTTTAAAAAGGGAATCCATCATGTTTGTTATCGCAAGGAGTTCAAGATCATACCTTCCAGATGCTATTGATATTCCAAGTGTCCTTTTTTCCATATCAATGGCCTTGTTTATGTTTCCATCGTTGTACTCTATAATTGATAGATTATGGTAAAGTGTCTGAAGAAGATTTACATACCAGTGTTCCTGTGCTATCTCAAATGCCTTCCTGTAGTATTCCCTCGCCTCTGCAGGATTCTCCTCAACTATTATGTTTGCTATGTTATTGTAAAGGGATGCAATGTCCTCCATAAGCTGCATATTTTCTATGAGGGAAAGTGATTTTTTGTACATCTCCAGTGCCTTTTCTATTTTATCCATGTAGAATTCTATGTTACCCAATAGCCTGAGCGCAAGTGCCTCATTCCTTGTATCATTAATTTTCCTTGAGAGCTCAAGGGATTTTTCAAGGAATTCCCTTGCCTCAGGAAATCTTTCCCTTGCTATGAGAACCCTTGATAGGGCTATGTAATCGTAAAGAATATCATTATCATTCTTAGCCTCATTAAGAAGATCCCTGAATATTAACTCAGCCTCCCTGTATTTGCCAGTGTTATAGAGTGCCTCTGCATACTTTATCTTATAGTATGCCCTGTCAGGGTGCTCCATGAGTAGTTTTTCAGCAATACCTATCATCTTTTCATAATCCCCCAGCAGTGTGAGTATATCCAGAATTTTATATGCAACATCCTCATCGTATCTTATCCTTAAGGTATATTCCAGCAATTCAAATGCCTTTCCAAGCTCACCCTCTTCATAATATTCAAATCCAAGATTCCTCAGATATTCATAGGCATCATCCAATCTACCCGCAAGGAAATATAGCTTGCCTGCCTCCTCCTTCCTTCCCTTTGATTTCATATATTCAGCCATCTTTATCCTTGCAGAATTTATGTATAATGAGGAAAACATGGATTCAATGTCCCTTGCCATCTCTACCCTTGATAGCCTAACATTATTTCCATCCTCATCCACGTATTTCAGTTTAATAAGCATATCCAGTATGTTTATTGCATCATCCTCCCTCATGTCAAGGATTGATATGAGGTCGAATGCGTCTATGCCATTCTCTGCAAGTGAAATATATAAAAGTACCTTCTTCTCCTTCTCACCAAGTTCCTGCAATGAGGATTTTCCTGAATAAAGTAGGGAGAGTACCTCCCTCAGGGTTTCCTCCGTTGGTGGCTTCATGAAAAGGCCATCAACTATGAATTTCTTCATCTCAAGGATCCTGAGGGCTTCAAGTGTCCTGCTTATGTATCCACCAGTCCTTGAATATATTATGGCAAAAACACCTTTAGGTATCAGGTAGCCAAGATTTGAAATGATATCCCTGAGTTCCCTGTAATCTGGCCTATTGAATATCATCTCTTTAACGCCCTCACCCCTGAAAAGCTGGAAAACATATCTTGCATTGGGGCTAAGATCATCATCGCTGTAAATTATGATCAATTTTAATTTCGTTTCCATCAGCCTGCTAACAAATTCTGGAACAAACTGGAGGATATCCTCACCCATCCTCCCTGCTCGATCCAAAACAAGAATCGGAACCTCATCCCTCATGGAATTTATCTTTTTCATCACCATTGAGACAAATATCTCCTTATCTGAAACACCAGTGGGGGAGATGGTCTTCATTATGTTCATGTACCTTGCATAATCATTTATAAGCTGGAATTTTTTGAGTATGCCGTTTATACTGTAATCCTTTTCATCCATGTATATGTAGTTCATCCCTGATAATGCATTCTTTACTGTGAATGTTTTTCCAGAATCTGAAGGACCGTGTATTATTATCAATCTTGTGGAAGGGTCCCTTATTAGTTTTCCTACCTCTTCCTCCTTCATTATTTTTTCTAATATAAGCATCTTAATAAATTTTATTAAAGAAAAAACATATGATAATCCATGATCCTTCTGAAGAATGCAAGGGTTTTCGTGGATAATGAATTCTCAGAAAAAGATCTACTGATAACGGAAAGGATTGAGGAGATAGGCAATTCAATAGATGCTCCATTTGCAAGAACTCTTGATCTTGATGGTTCCTATGTACTTCCTGGTTTCATAGATATCCATTGCCATGTCAATGGTGCAGGCGGCGAGGGAGGTCCCATGACAAGGACATTCCCAGTTGATTCACCTTCCCTGCTTTCAGCTGGAACAACAACCGTTGTTGGTCTCCTTGGGACAGATGGGTATACGAGATCACCTGTTGACCTCCTCATGCATGTGAGGAGATTGAATCAAAGGATGGATGCCTATATGCTCACTGGAAGCTACCAGGTTCCGGGACCCACGATCACAGGAAGCGTTGCAAACGACATAATACTTATACCTGAGGTTGTGGGTGTTAAGATGGCATTATCTGACCACAGGTCATCATATCCTGGATACGACCTACTGAGATCCATGGCCACACAGGTGAGGGTATCATCAATGATATCAGGTAAGAGGACCATAATAACAGTGCACATGGGCGATGGTAAAGACATGTTCACACCAATACTTGATCTTGTGGAGAGGACAGAGATACCCCTGTGGCATTTCATACCCACCCATATAGACAGGAATGAGGATCTGCTGAGATCATCAGTTGAATACGGTAGGAGGGGAGGGTATCTGGATATCACTGCCCATGAGGGAAAGACTCTGAAAACAATAGAATTCCTCACAGGGAATGGTGTCCCATTGGAGAATATTACTGTGAGCACAGATGGTAATGGTTCAATGCCCATCTTTGATGAGAGGGGCATGCTGATAAGGTTAGATGTTTCGCCTCTGGACACCCTCCTGAGGTTACTGAGGGAATCAATCTCCAGAAACTTTCTGAAAGAATTTCTGAGGACTGTGACAGAAAACCCAGCTAGGAGATTAGGCCTTAAAAAGGGAAGAATATCTGTGGGTATGGATGCTGACCTGATAGTATTTGATGGCTCATGGAATCTAAGATACTCCATATCCAGGGGGAGGTTGTTTTCACCATGAGACCCCATGTGATCATAAATTTTGCAATGAGCATAGACGGGAGGATTGCCCTTTCCACGGGTGAACAGACAAGGTTATCTGATGAGGAGGATATGAGGAGGGTGCACATGCTGAGGAATAGTGTTGATGCAATTCTTGTTGGCATAGGCACCGTGCTGAGCGATGATCCATCACTCACTGTCAAGGAGAAATATGTTGAAAACCCCGGCAGGCCGGCAAGGGTAATACTTGATTCCAGGCTCAGGATACCTGACAATGCAAGGGTTCTTGATGGAAGATCCAGGACCATAATATACACCCTCTCAGGTGAGGAGAGGAATATCAATGCTGAGATAAGGAGGATGCATGGTGAAAGAATTGAACTAAAACAGGTATTAGAGGATCTGTACTCCCTTGGAATCAGAAGGCTCATGGTGGAGGGAGGTTCCACAGTCCTTGGATCCTTCATAAAGGAAAGGCTTTACGATGAGATGTTCATATTCATTGCCCCATTCTTCATAGGACCGGATGCACCACCGGCGGCAAGGATGGAAACAGCATCAAGGTTGGAGGAGATGGTGAATGTGAAGATTGTGGAATCAGGGCACCTCGGTAATGGCATACTTTTGAGGATCCTTCCATGATAGATTTCATATTTGGCCGGCCTGCAGCCTACATAAAAAGCCTTGATGCCATTGTGATATCCGACCTTCACCTTGGCATAGAGAGGGATTTTGAATCCAGGGGTGTGCTGGTGGGCAGGCTGGAAACCCTTGAAAATGAGATCATAGATATAATTGAAGAAAATAATGCCGGCAACCTCATCATTCTTGGTGATGTTAAGCATGCCATAAAGCCATCATATGAGGAGATGAATTCAATAAGGGAATTCTTTTCATCAATATCGGAGCATGCGGATATCACAATAATAAAGGGAAACCATGATGGCGGAATTGAGAAAATATTTAATGCAAGGGTTTATGGTCCAAGGGGAGCAAGGCTGGGTGAATTCTATTTCAACCACGGTCATACCTGGCCAGGGAGGGACCTGGATGGTGCCAGATATCTCCTCATGGGACATCTTCACCCAGAGGTGAATGCTGTTGTTCCTGGAACTCATAGAAAATTCCACAGGTGCTGGCTGATCGGTCACCCTGAAGAAGATATGCGTGAATTCTATGATTTCAGCGGTGAGGTGATAATATTCCCCGCATTCAATCCCCTTGTTGGCATGTCAGTGAGGGAATATGCCCCCGGCCCGCTTTTCAGGAATTCCCTTATTACCATCGGTAATATGGACGTATATCTCCTGGATTCAAGGCACCTGGGAAAATTTTCTGACCTATCAAAAAAAGGGAAAATTTATTATCAGTATTATAAATATTGAATAGTTGGAGGTAATGGAATTGCCAGATCCGAGGATTAGCCCTTACAAACTCTCCAGGGACCTGGAGGAAAAGGCGAAGGAGGCGAAGAAGAGGAAGGAGCAGCTGGATTCACTCATTCCCAGGTACAGGATGATCGTTGAGGCATTCAAGGATTCCATTCCCTCGGAAATCCTAAGTGAATTCTACCAGGCTGAGAAACTTTACAATGATAAGGAGTTCTATGAATCCTGGGACCACTTTTCAAAGGCAAAGGAGGGTATAGATTCAATTCTAGGAAAGATAATTGAAAAAAAGATTGATGAGCTTAGATCCTTCAAAAGCTATCCCTTCCTGAGTGATAAATTTCTGGATGATCTCATTTCAAAGGCTCCAGGGGATCCTGTTGAGTTCATAAAATTCTACAATGATACACTTGAAACCATAAAGGTGAAGGTAAAGGAGAGCATAGTATCCATATCACCTCCAGAGCTGAATTCAGAGATATTCAGAAGGTATGGCAGGGAGATAACGGGATTGCTTACACTTGACCTGCCTACACTCAGGAAGATACTGGATGATATAACAAAGATCGTGAGATCCTATTTCATGGGGAGGCTCAATCTGTTGATGGAGAAAATGGATAATTTCAAGGATGCCTATTCAAGGCTCAAGATCTCCACTGCACATTTCACAGCTATAAATGAGGAGGTACTTTCCCTAATAAGGGAGGATAGGCACCAGGAGGCAATTGAAAAGCTTGAAAAATTCACAGCTGATGTTGAGGAAACACTGAAGAATGTTCTGAAAAAGCTTCTTGATACCACCGAAAAAAGCATAGATGAGGTATCAGGGTTGGGCGTGGACCTATCAAAGGTGAAGGAGAACCTCTCAGTGGCAAGGGATCTCCTGGCAAAGAATGAGTACAGGAGGGTAATAGACCTTATAAGGGATATAAACGGTGATATTGAGAGGGCAAGGCTGAGCATCCTTGATGAGAAGATAAACATCGTCAAGGAGAGGATACAGAGAGCAAAGGAGGAGAATTTTGACGTAGGTGATGTTACTAAATTGTTCGAGAAAACAAGGGCATTAATAAACAGGAGACAGATCCAGGAGGCCCTAGATTCGCTTGATGAGATAATCAGGATACTTGACGGGATGCAGAAGGAGAGGGATTATGTCCTAAGGCACATTGATGAGCTTGAAAAGAATGCAAGGATTCTTGAGGTGCTGGGGCTCAATGTCTCTCCTGAGGATCTCAGGAGGATAAGGGATGTGGCCATAAGGGATCCCAGGCAGGGAAGGAGGGATATTGAGAGCTACGAGAAAGCCCTTCTGAATGCTTACCAGGATAGGAAGGAAACACTGATTGGTAATCTGAGGGCAATAATTAAATCCCTTGAATCCCTGGGTATACAGGGAACATGGGGTGTTGAGCTGGAGACCGCCAGGGAAATGGACATGCTCGATCTTGCTAGGAGAATAAATGGAATCCTCGAGAATATAAAATCCAGCATCAAATCATTCATGAACATATATTTCAGCGGGAATGCTGAGATAATTTCTGCAACGAATGATTTCATCGGGATGCTGGAGAAAAATGATCTTGCAGGCGCAGTCAGGTATCTGGAGGTCCTGAATAATATGGTAATGAATCAGAGACAGTCCATGATAAAGGAGAAGGTTGAAGAGGTAAAGGAGATACTGAGGCTCATATCCGGCCATGGCGCGGATGTATCCGTAATTTCAAGTGAGATTGATTCAATACTGTCAGCAAACATGGAATTCGATGACAAGGTGAAGATTTTATCTGGCATTTATGATTCCATAAAGAATGGTATACAGGATCCAATAAATCTATACATTCAGTTCACAGATAATATAATCAAACTACTCAATGATAAAAGGCTTAAGGTCTCTGAGGATCTGCTGAAGGCAAGGTCAGGAATAGATTCATCCCCAAGACCTGTTGACAGGTTCAAGAATTCAGGTTATCTGGATTCACTTGCGTTCAATGCAATCACAAACACACTCACAATACTTGCGGAGATAGATCTTATAGATAAAAAATTCGGAGGGAGGATAGCAGGCATATCCAATGATATAAATTTCCTGAGGAAGGATCTTGAGGATCTTAAGTACGATGAGGTGAGGGAGGAATTTGAAAAGATAATTGAGAACCTTGAGGCGGAGATAATAAAGAATGGCTTCAGGGAGCTCAGGGGCATGATTGGCTACCTTGAGGAGATAAAATCCACCACAGGACTTTACAGGGATTTGCTTCCTCAGCCAGATCTCACTGTTCTTCAGAACATCAATCTTCCAAAGATGTACCAGGATGTTGAGAACGCCCTGGAGGATTTCAGACACAGGATATTCTCTGATATAATGGATCTATCATCAAGGCTCATAGTGAAGGAGCTGTTCAGGGAACAGATATCCACAATTATAGACAATTACACTGAGAGGGATTACCTGGCCGCCTGGAGGAACATAATAGGTCTGAGGGAGAGGATCTCAGGTATAGAGGCACAGTATATGGAGGCAAAGAGGATCCTTGAATCCCTTGAAAAGAATGTCATAATATTTGAGAATCTTGGTTTCAGGCTGGAAAAGAGCAGGGGAATCATAGATGAGCTCAGGAAAATCCTTGAAAGGCTGGATTTCAAGGAATTCATGGAAAGCTACAGGGGAAGATACCTTGAGGTAAGGAATGAGATATACAATGTTCTCAACAATTACATAGGTGTCATTGAGGAAAAGATGAACAGCCTGAGGGGAAAGAGGAACGTGCTCATAGCCGAGGGTCTCATAACAAGCGCAAAAAGGGCAATAAAGCTTGATCAATTTGAGGAGACTGTAAAATACATATTCGATGCTGTTGAGGATCTCCAGGTGGATGACATAGTGAAGCAGGTGTCATCAAATCTCCTGAAGAGGGTGAAGAATGTAGTGGAAATCTTCGGGGCGCTCATGCCGAAGGACCTTGTTGAAGGTCTTGCAAGGGCTAACCTTTACCTTGGTCAGGGTAAATATTCAAATGCGGTCTTTGAACTAAATTCACTCCTGATAAAATATGAGGAGATGTCAAAGAGTGTTGAAAACATAAAGAAGATGATAGAGGATGTGAAGGAAAAGATAAGCTCAGCAGTAATCCTTGGCATAAATACACAGGAATTTTTAAAGAATTATCAGGCCTCCAGGATATACCTCCAGGGAGGGCAGATAGAAAAATCCCTGGAATCGATCTCATCCCTTGGAAGGAACCTGGATGTGCAGATTGAGGATACAGTGAGCAGGGAGATGAAGGCATTATACTACCTCTCTGGCATATCCGATTATCTCGGCTTGAATATGAAGAATCTCTACAACAGTGCAAAGGAGAGATCCATGGATATTATCTCAATACTTGTTCTCAGAAAAAATGATTCAATCTCAAGGGCTGTACAGGAGTACAGGAAGGCTGTGGATGAGATAATGAAAAGGAGGGCTGATATTGAAAGGGCCCTTAAAGAAAGGATGGACAATATATGGAGGATAGCGGTAAACTTCGGTTTGTCCGGATTCACAGACCATCAGTTCATCCTTGAGCTATGGAATAACAGGCAGTACGTTATGCTCTATGATTTTCTCCCCATGGCGGAATCAAAGGTTTTGAGGAATTATGTTCAGTCATTCTCATCATTCCTGGGTGAAGAACTGGGAACAATCATAAGGAACTCGCACTTCACACAGGATGTTTACGCATCCCTGAATCAAACCTATTCCATATACTCTGGTGCAGGTGATCTTGACCCACTCCAGGCTGTGGATGCAATAAAATCATACTCCGATAATGTATATGCTGAAGCATACAGGAACCTTTCATCTAGAATAGGCAGTATCAGGGAAGGTAATGACCTTTTCCTCCCATACTATGAGTACATAGCCAGAGGATTTTTAAATTCATACGAAAAGATACTGGGTAATTACCTTGAAGAGAGGAGGTCAAGGATACTTGAGGTGGCAAGGACAAATGGAATAGAGGTAAAACCCTTTGAACTGAAGGAATTGAGAATTGATAAGGTCATTGGCCACCTCATTTCCCTTGAGAACGAGGTAAATGAGAAGCTGAAGATGCTCAGGCATATCTCAGATATGGAGCTAAACATGGAATCTGATGGAAATAATATACGTGGAAGGGTTGATCTGGAATACAGGGGAAAAGAGGATGTGAAAAAACTTATTCTCAGGCTTTCTGGAGTAACGGAGAATATAACAATTGATTTTGGTGGCATGAGGAAGGGTGAGAGGAGATCACACGAAATAAGCTCAAGGGTGCAGGACTCAAACGTACTCAGGATCACACTTGACTATGATGGTGAGAGGAAGGAGAGGGAGATGGAGGCGGATCTCCAGATAAAGAGGGGATTCACCTCACTGAAGGCATCTGGAACCGAGAAATGCGTGCTCTGCAGGGGAAGGATATTCAAGGACCTTGACATGGTCATATGCGAAAAATGCGGTGCAACATACCATTACCAGTGTGCAAAAAGGGCTGGAAAATGCCTGAGCTGCGGTAACAGGTTTGATTTCACGGAGAAGAAGTCCATGGGGGTAAAAATATCCCTATGATCTCACACCTGGGCAGGCAGGGCCTTGGAAGGATTGCAGAATACAATGGATACCGTATACCCACAGTTCTATTTCTTGAGGAGGATAGGGTGGAGGGTGCACCTGTCGAAAGGTTATATACGGATGGTGTGGAGATCCTCGGTAAAAGGATAAAATTCCCTGATATTGATGAAATATCCAGCTCACAGCTAAAAAACACATACCTGGATTACGGAGATATAATCATTCTTCCTGGGCTATTCACTCTGCTTAGGAAACCTGAAAATCTCCTGCAGAGGATAATATCAGCCAGGCTGGATTCAGGCCTTAAAAAGGTAATATTCGCACCCTTCATAGCAGAAAAGATGATGATACCCGTGCTCCATTATCTGGGTATAGATGTGCTGGATGCAGGCAGGGTGAGGATGGATGGTGGTGATCCGGGGGAGCTCTGGGAGATGGAAAGGATCACACTGGATTACATGGAGAAGGGTGAGCTCAGGGTGCTTGTTGAGAGCATACCTCACCCCCTTTCAAAGACGCTTCTCAGGCTAACTGACAGCATTTATTATACGCTTTATGAAAAATTTTTTCCCGTAACGGGGAAATCACTCAATTCATCACATTTTGAGAGCCTTTTCAGGCCGGATGTGAGGAGATGGAGGGAAAGGATCATCCAGAGGTACAGGAAACCTGGCAACGAGGAATACCTTCTCCTCATACCATGCTCTGCAACCAAGCCATACTCAAGATCGCCCTCCCACAGATATTTTCATTCACTCATTGAAAAATCTGGAAAACATGTGCATGAGGTTATAGTTACCTCCCCCCTGGGCCTTGTGCCGAGGGAGCTTGAGTACACCTATCCCGCTGCACACTATGACATTCCAGTTACAGGAAGATGGTATGGTGAGGAAAGGGAATTCACGATTCAAATGCTAGAGGATTACATCAGATTGAACAGATACAGGGGCATAATTGCCTTTCTACCGGATGACCTTCTCTTCCTCAAGGATTTCCTGGATGGCGTAGATGCGATCTCAATCTTCGGAAATCTCAGGAGTGAGGAGAACCAGAGGGCACTTCTTGAGGCATTATCCAGCATAGGATACGTGAGGGAGAGCCTGGCTGAGAGGATAAACAGCATATCAAGGTTTCAATTCGGGGTAGAGTTTCCACTTGATGGAAAGAGGATAACCAGAAGGTATGATGAGATAATGATCTATGAATCAGATGAGATGTACATACACTTTCATCCCATGAACGGCAAGATACTCCTTGGCAAGGGTGGTGCAGAATACATAGCATCCAGGAACATTTATACCGTTGAGATTGATAACTTTACACCCAAGGGAAGCATATTCGTCTCAGGTATAAGGTCATCAACTGAGGACATAAGGGAGGGTGATGAGGTGGCAGTGGTGAGGAATGGTGAGGTAATAGGAACAGGCACAGCTACCATGTGCCACGAGGACATGGAAAGCCAGGAGCATGGTGAGGCCGTGAGGATCAGGAGGATTTTCAGTTCTTCATAAAAATCTGAACATCCATCACGTTTGTTCCAGTTGGACCTGTTATGATCAATGTTCCCATTCTCCTGAAGAATGAGTATGAATCGTTGTTTTCCAGGTAATCCATCCAGTTCATGCCCTCCGCCTTCAACCTTGTTGAATAATCTGCCACTGCACCTGCAGCATCCGTTGGCCCGTCTATGCCGTCGGTGCCGAATGATGTGATTACCTGATCCCTCTCAATCCTGTCAATCAATGAAAGTACAAGCTCCTGGTTCCTACCACCCTTTCCATGGCCCTTTACCCTCACCACAGTTTCTCCGCCTGAAACAAGAACACTTCTTTCCTGTAGTTTTTCAAACTCATCAAAAAGCCTGTGAGAGACAATCCTTGCCTCGCCTGAAACCACAGTTCCAAGGTTTTTTACATAATAACCGAGTGCCTTTGCCCTTACCTCTACAGCCTGGAGTGAATCTGAGTTCTTGCATATGATAATGTTCTTCACCCTTTCATGGGGGAATTCATCCTCCTTGACCGTTTCAATGAGGCCATACCTACCTGGGTTTCTGAGTATGTCCATTATCTCATTGTCAACAGGAAACTTCTCCATTACTTCAATGGCATCCTGAAATGTTGTTGCATCGGGTGATGTGAGACCAGAGCCTATGGTTGATAGATCATCACCCATCACATCCGATACAATAAGTGAAACAATATCAGCCTCAGTGTATTTCACCACCCTGCCTCCCTTCAGGTAGGAGAGGTGCTTCCTCACCCTGTTCAGTTCATGTATGTTTGCACCCGCCTTCATCAATCTTTCCGTGAGTGCCTTGATCCTCTCAAGGTCTATTACATAATCACCCACAAGGGCAGATGCACCACCTGAGATGAGGAATACAATAAGATCACCCTTCCCGGATTCCCTGAGAAGATCGAGGATTATCCTTGCCGCCCTGAAGCTGTTCTCATCAGGATATGGATGACCTGCAACTATTCCATAGGGCGATTCCTCCCTTGAAACAACAAATCTTTTTGCCCTTACGCCCTCGAATGCCTCCATCATCCTCCTTGATGCCTTCCCCACACCTATTATGTAAATATTCCTGTAATCCCCAGATAGTATATCATCCTTCATGGAGAGTATTTTTGGCAGGGGATCTGCGGCCCTTATTGCCGTCTCAACAAGATCGAGTATCACCTTATTTTTTTCAAGTATTTCAACACCCTCTATCATGGGATCACTCTTATCTCGAAGGAGCTGTAGATCCTCTTCACAGAATCTCCAAATTTTTCAATGAACCTGTTCACCACCCTTTCACCCGTGCAGTGCCCCAGGTAAAGCTCAATCCCTGCAAGGTTTTCCATGGTGAAATTTATCCTGTCCTCCTTTGCATTTATGAGGTGAAGGCCTCCTATGATGTGGCTCACCCTCTTCCCCAGGATCCTTTCGCCATGGTTCTTTATGTTAACTATGCCCGCATGGGAGCATCCTGAAACAAGGAATATGCTCTCTCCCAGGTCTATATAGAGTGAGGTATCATCAAGCATCTGATCCCTCACCACCTTACCCTCCTCCAAGGTGAACATGTTCTCAACAATCTCAAACCTGTTCTCCCTCGGTACCTCCCCTGATGTCCATACGCCGGGCACAATCTCCATGGGATCCCTTGTGAAAACAAAGTTATTTTTCTTTTTAAGGTCCTGGATGTGGTCCCTTGGTATGCCTATGTACAGATAGGGCAGATAAAAATTCTCCCTGAATATGGTGGGATGGGCGAAAACTGGAACGTTTATGTCATTGAGAAGATCCCTGAGCCCACCTCCATGGTCATAATGGCCGTGTGATATTACAACAGCATCAATCCTATTCAGGTCTATGTTCATGAGCTGTGAATTGTACTTTATCACCTGGTAGGAGGATCCTGTATCAAAGAGTATGTTCTTCTCAAAATCATCGTACCTTATGTTTATGTGATATGAAACACCATGCTGTGCGAGGGCAAGGGTTCTGAAGGGCGCAAGGTCATCGCACAGAACCTTGACGTTCAATTCCCTTATCATAGAAAAATAAAGTAAAATAGTTTATTTAAATATTTTTAAAGGACCCTGGCACCGTGCTTCCTTACGAATATCACGAGTATTGCGCCTATTATGTAAACTATGGAGAGGAATGCAAGGGAATAGTAGTAGCTACCCAGAAGATCGTGCAGGTAACCAGCCACATAGGGGCCCACGAATCCACCAAGGTTTCCAACCGCATTTATCAGGCCTATGCCAACTGCGGCTGATGCTCCCGTCAGGAATTCCTGCGGCAGTGCCCAGAACGTCACCATAACTGAGAATGATCCCATGTATGAGAAGAAAAGACAGGCTCCAAATACAGGGTAGGTTCATTGCCCTTCCTTGGAAGCGAT
>PNIT01000087.1 GCA_002878135.1 Candidatus Aciduliprofundum sp. | reverse complement strand
AAGAGTAATCAATTTTAAATATATCTAAATGTTATGGTGAAGGAGTGATGGAATGGAAAACATAGTAATAGGAACAGAAAATCTCAAAAAGAGCTATAAAAAAGGTGTTTATGCGGTGGATGGACTCAGTTTTCAGGTAAAGGAAAAAAGGATAACTGGGTTCCTTGGACCTAACGGCGCAGGCAAGAGTACAACAATCAAAATGCTTCTTGGGTTGCTTGAGCCAGATGATGGTAGGATAGAGATACTTGGCAATGTGATGAAGACGGATTCGCCGAGAATAAGGAAATATATTGGTTTTATGCCAGAACTTCCGAAGTTTCCAAGGTACCTCACGGGCATGGAGCTCCTTGAGATATATGGTGAATTTTTACAGATGGAAAAGAATGAAATAAGGAAACAGGCAAAGGAACTTCTTGAGGAGGTAGGCCTTGGAAAGGATATGAACAAGAAGATAGGCAATTATAGCAAGGGCATGCAGCAGAGGCTTGGCTTTGCTGTTGCCTTCCTTAACAATCCACCCCTTGCAATAATGGATGAACCCACTGAAGGTCTTGATCCTGTTGGAATGGTGGAGATAAAGAAGCTGATAAAGCAGAAGGCCAGAGATGGTACAACAATATTCCTTTCATCCCACCTACTGAAGGAGGTGGAGGAGATATGCGATGAGGTAATAGTTATAAACAGGGGTAGGCTGGTCACCTCAGGTACTGTGGAAAAGGTAATAGCGGAGGCGTATAACAGGAAGATCATTGAGATTGAGGTTGACAGGCTTGGAAATGTACCTGATGCGATAAGAAAATTACCCTATGTGATTGATGTCAGTGTTGAAAACAACAAAATTTTTGTGGAGCTCAGCACGGATGAGGATGTGAGAGCAATCATATCAAGGACAATCTACGAAAATGGGTCCCTTGTAATAGGTATGGGTTATGTGACAGAGACACTTGAGAATGCATTCATAGAGCTCCTTAAAAATGGGGTGAATGTAAAATGAAAGAGCTATCGCATCTGAGGGCTTTGAAGGCTGTAATAAAATATGAACTCAAATGGGATCTTAGAAAACTGAAGATTTACATATCATTATCAATAGTAACCGCACTTGCACTGCTTGTTACCATATACATGGGCAGCATGGTGCACGTTCAAAATAAGGGAAACTACTGGTTATTCTCACTTACATTCCTTTCATCCAGCATATTCCTCTTCCTTATGGGAGCACCAGTGACGATGAATTCCATATCCGGCGAGTTTGAATCAGGTACCATAGTTCCATTACTTTCTAGACCTGTTTCCAGAACTGAGGTATTCTTCGGAAAGGTAATTGCTTCAATGATCATAATCCTGATGGAGATGGCGCTTCTGGGCATTACACTTTCAGTGGTGTCAACTTTAATAATGGGTCCACAGTCAAACCTCTATCGTCTTTTAATCTACACACTCACACTAACGGCAAGTACAATGGTTTACGCATCCTTTACCATGATGCTCAGTTCCATAACAAAGAATTCAATGGCATCCATACTTGGTGCATTCGGAGTGATGTTCGGAATAATGATAGGCGTTTCAATCTATGAAATTACATACAGTCCCCAGGTATGGTTTATTACACTTCCATTCATAGGCACCGATGGCCTAACGAGTAATGCAATCTATGCCTTCAACAATCCAGATGCAAAATATGCCATGGCATTGAATGTGCACAGTAATTCAACTGTTCTATC
>PNIT01000143.1 GCA_002878135.1 Candidatus Aciduliprofundum sp. | reverse complement strand
TGGCAATACTATATTTTCTATTCATTAATTAAATTTTTCACAATTCTAGCCCGGTGGAAATCATTTAGATAAATAAAATAAATATAATTTTCACCGGACTGAAAATAAATTTACAAAAATATTAATAGGAATCAGCTTTAAAGACCCCAACAGAAAATGGTCATCATTCTAGCCATGATGCATTAAAAAGTAGTTGGTAGAAGATGCTAGATTTGATTTTTGATTAACGTATTCTTAAAAAAATCACAATTTTTTCATGAAATCTTTAAAATATAGATTTGCATTATAGGGGTTGTGATATCCCTATGTATGGTGGATACCTGATAATAGCAGTGGCATTTGTATTTACAATGGTTGCGGTTTTCATGCTACTCTGGATAGAAAATAAGATTTCAATGAAACACCAGGAAAAGGATAGGAATGATACATACGAGTGCGGTGAGAAAACCATAGGAGATGCAAAGGGGCCCATTCACATACAGTATTACTTTGTTGCCCTTATGTTCACTGTATTTGATGTGGCAATTGTATTAATCATACCATGGGCATTTTATGCAAAATATATATTATATTCATATATATTTGTTTTTACATTTATTGGAATAATGCTTGTGGGTCTACTCTATGCAATTGAAAAGGGTTACATGGAATGGAGATGATAATATGCCAGATTCAATATTTTTTGCAAAGCTCGAGGAGGTAATAAACTGGGGAAGAAGCAATTCAGTATGGCCATTCACATTCGGGCTTGCCTGCTGTGCCATTGAGATGATGGGAACTCAGGGCGCGCACTATGATATAGGAAGATTTGGTAGTGAGATTTTCAGGGCATCTCCAAGACAGGCTGATCTAATGATAGTTGCTGGAACGGTAACAAAGAAGATGGCACCCAGGGTGAGGAGGCTCTACGAACAGATGGCCTCACCAAGGTATGTGATTGCATATGGATCCTGCGCCACTTCAGGTGGTCCATATCAGGGTGCATACTCTGTTGTAATGGGGGTAGATAAAATAATACCAGTTGATGTATACGTTCCTGGATGTCCACCCACTCCAGAGGCACTCATCTACGCAATCAACAAACTTCAGGAGAAGATAAGGAAAGGTGAGGCAGGAAGATGATAATTGAAAGGGGAAGGATGAAGGATGGAACCGAGTATATAATCGTTGAACCCTCCACACTCATGGATGAATTGAAGAACCTGAAGGTCAATGGTTACAATTACCTTGTTCTGATGAGTGCGGTTGATTACGTTAGATACAGGGAGGTTGTTTATCATCTTTCATCCTACAGCGATGAAAAGATGATTGTTGTTAAGGTAAGAACAAGCGATGATATACTTCCAAGTGCCACATCCCTTTGGGCCTCCGCAAACTGGTTTGAGAGGGAGATCTATGACCTTATGGGTATAAAATTCCAGGGTCATCCAGATCTAAAAAGGATATTCCTTCCGGAAGGATGGGTAGGTCATCCACTTCGCAAGGACTACGATATGTCAAAGGAGCAATTCGTTAATATGAATGAGGATGGCACGGACAGGGTAAGCTTTGACCCTAAGGAGGGGTGGTAAAATGGAGGAAAGGATAATTGATGTTAACTTTGGACCCCAGCATCCATCCACCCATGGAGTCCTTAGGCTGAAGGTAAAATTGAATGGTGAAACCATAGTGGAGGCACATCCTATAATAGGATATCTGCACAGGAACGCAGAAAAACTATCAGAGAGCAAATTTTATCCATCTGTTCTTATATTTATGGATAGGCTGGACTATGTAAGCAACCATAACATGGAACTTGGTTATGTGCTTGCCGTTGAGAAGCTTGCGGATGTTGAGGTGCCTGAAAGGGCCCAGTGGATTAGGATGATGGTAGTTGAATTAAACAGGATAGCAAGCCATCTTGTATGGCTTGGTACAATGGGCCTGGATCTTGGTATGATCACACCATTCTTCTACACATTCAGGGAAAGGGAAAAGATTGTTCAGATGTTTGAAATGCTTTCAGGGGCAAGACTTACATATAATTACATAAGCATTGGGGGAGTATATAAGGATGTGCCCAATGAATTCAAGGAAAAGTTCATGGAATTTTATAATGAATTCCCAAAGAGGCTTGAGGAGATACAGAAGATATTCGATGAGAATGAGATATTTATACAGAGGATGAAAGGTATAGGCTATCTCTCACCTGAGGATGCCATGAGTTATAGCATAACAGGTCCAGTTCTAAGGGCAAGTGGCATAAATTATGACATAAGGAAAAAGTTCCCCTATCTACACTATGATAAGGTGGAATTCGAGGTTCCCACCTCCAAAGGATGCGACAACTATGCCAGGTATCAGGTGAGGATTGAGGAGATGAAACAATCCTTAAGGATTGCAAAACAGGCATTTGATAGAATGCCCGAAGGTGAATATTTCAATCCACTTTACAGGAAACAGGGTCTATTGAAGATAAAGGGGAAGGGAGAGGTTTATTCTAGGACAGAGTCGCCCAGGGGTGAGTTTGGAGTATACATCGTTGGAGATGGAACATACAGACCATACAGGGTGAGAATAAGATCCCCTGCATTCCATAATCTGTCTGCAACAAACATAATGGTGAGGGGTTTGAAGATCGCAGATATGATAGCAACAATATCCACTCTTGATCCTGTCTTTGGGGAGGTGGATAGATGATCAATGTTTTGGAGCTGATTAACAGGATTCTCATATACCTCGGAATAAATTTTGGAATGTACGGTACATATGGCCAATATGTGCAGGAGATCCTTGTTTATCTTATAGCATCACTTCTCATATTGCTTGCGGCCTCAATCACCATTATAATTGTAATATATGTGTTCAGGAAGTATATGGCGGATCTGCAGCAGAGGATAGGTCCTAACAGGGTAGGTCCCTATGGCATATTGCAGCTTGTTGCTGATGCCCTTAAGATATTTGGTAAGGAGGATATAATACCAGACAGGGCAGATCCCCTAATATTCAGGTTTGCACCATATATTGTGTTTACATTCCTTGTACTTTCATATCTTGTTATACCATACGGTAATCTCTTTGGAATAGATCTTACATTTGTTAATGTAAAATATACGCTTTTGCTTCTCATAGCATTTTCTGCCATAGCACCCATAGGTGAGGTCCTTGCAGGTTTTTCATCCGGAAATAAGTTCTCAATGCTGGGAGCTCTGAGGGCTGCGGCGCAGGATCTTAGCTATGAGATACCCATGGTGATATCAGCACTGGGTGTTGTTGTACTCTTATCTGGAACGGGTAATTCACTGAATCTTAGTGATATTGCCAAGAATCCCTGGCCGCTTGCAATCCTTGAACCCATAGGTTTCTTCGTATTCTTCATAGCCATGGTGGCAAAGATGGCGGTGGTCCCCTTCGATCTACCCGAAAGTGAGAGTGAGCTTGTCTCTGGGTTCAATGTGGAATATTCTGGACTAAGGTTCGGAATATTCTATCTTGGTGTTTTTGGGAGCATATTCCTTGCATCATTATTCATATCCGTTGTTTACCTGGGGGGAGGAAGTGATTTCATCTTCTATGGCTCAGGATATATATGGCTTCTGATAAAGGCATTCATATTCATGTTCATCTTCCTTACCCTCTGGATAGCCCTTCCCAGGATCAGGGTGGACAGGTTCATGAACTTTGGATGGAAGATACTATTACCATTATCCCTGATAAACCTTGTCTGGAGTGTAATGCTCGTCTCTCTGGGGGTGTTCTGAAATGAAGGGAATACTCAAGGGGATTCTTCAGGTATTGAAACATCTCTTTAGAAAACCTGTTACCGTTCAGTATCCGGAGGAACCCATACCCTGGCACACCAAGAGATTCAGGGGAAGGGTGATACTTAACCTTGATACCTGTATAGGCTGTACTCTATGCTCACAGATATGCCCCAACCATGCCGACCATATGGTTTATTATGATTATGATAATGGAAAGAATAAGAGGAAGATATACCCTGCTGTAAACATTGGTGTGTGCACATACTGTGGATTATGCCAGGAGGTATGCCCCACTGGATCAATAAGACTATCCAATGAGTTCGAGCTAGCATATTATGATAAGGATCTTGATTATCTTCCTGACAGACTTTCAAGGACTGAAAAGGAGCTGATGCGCCATGATTGATCTCATATTCTTGTTGATAGGTATAATAGGTACGGTATTTGCCATATGGGCAGTCTCTGAGAAAAATCTACTCAGGGCTGCACTTGCCCTCACATTATTTTTATTATCAATAGCATCACTTTATGTTGTATTAAACGCCCAGTTCCTTGCTATGGTGCAGATACTTGTCTATGTTGGTGCCGTTATAATACTCATACTATTCACAATAATGCTTACCAGGGGTGAGGAAGTTGAAGATTGAGGATCTAAGATCAATAATTATTTCAATAATATTCTTCATTGCAGTCTACATGTTCTTTATAAACGTTGGTGGAGGCATACCCTGGGGGGTTGAGGATCTCGGGAATGTTGCAAAATTGACAATGGGTAATTATGTTTCCATATTTATTCTGATGTCAGTACTATTGCTTTCTTCAATGGTGGGAGCATTCTATCTTGCATCCAAGGAGGAGAAAAGATGATACCGCTTATTTATGTGCTGGCAGTGAGTCTCATGATGTTTACTGTTGGTCTCTATGGAATACTTACGGTGAAGGGTGGAATAAGGCTCTTAATCAGCATTGAGATACTGGTAAACAGTGCGAACCTGAATATAGTAGCCTGGGGTGTAGGGATAGCTGATGCCTCAGCTGTACTCTTCGTCCTATTCTCAATTGCAATTGCTGCAGCAGAAGCTGCCGTAGGGTTTGCAATATTTGTTGCCCTGTACAGGGAAACAAAGAACATAGGGTTGAAGTCATTGATGGAGCTGAGGTGGTAAGATGGATCCATTAATCATATCTGGAATACTAATATTCCTTCTTCCACTTATAATGTTCCCCATAATCCTTCTTCTTGGTAAAATTAATGCTAATTATAGAAAGTACGCTGGTCCAATGGCAACATCAGCGATTTTCATATCCTTCCTGCTCTCATATTATCTTTATATAAACGGTAAAAATATTGTCTTTGAGGGTCAATGGTTCTATAACTTCACATGGGGAATATACGTGGATCCACTTTCAATATCAATGTCATTGATGGTCTCAGGTGTATCCTTCCTTATTCACATGTTTGCCATAGGTTATATGGGGAAGGATCCAAACAAACATGTTTATTTCGCAGAAACTACACTATTCACAGGAGGCATGCTAGGTGTAGTCCTGAGCTCCAACATGGTAATGTTTTTCCTATTCTGGGAGCTTGTTGGTCTATGCTCTTATTTACTCATAGGTTTCTGGTGGTTTAAGCCCAACGCTGCCTCTGCAGCAAAAAAGGCTTTTATAGTTACCAGGGTAGGGGACGTGCTCCTTATCCTTGGTCTTGCAGTTTTATACTGGCAATTTATAAAATTCGGAGATCCTCTTTCTGTGACAACCATAATAAATAATGCACATTATGTTGATAAGGTCCAGCTGGCTATTGCAGGTGCTCTGATACTTGGTGGAGCTGCAGGTAAATCCGCGCAGTTCCCATTGCATGTATGGATACCTGATGCGATGGAAGGTCCTACCACGGTTTCCGCTTTAATACATGCTGCAACAATGGTCACCGCAGGTATATATCTAGTAGCAAGGATCTTCCCAGTATACATCTTTGCCCTGCCCTGGGCAGGTTATCTTGTGTTGTATATAGGGGCATTTACAGCTTTCCTGGCAGGAACTATGGGTATAGTGATGAACGATATTAAAAGGATCCTTGCCTATTCCACAATAAGCCAGTTAGGATATATGCTGGCTGCGCTCGGCCTGGGAATTGTTGCAACTGAGAACACAATTTCCATAAGCATATATCACCTGATAGTGCATGCATTTCTGAAGGCCTTGCTGTTTCTATCAGCAGGTGCAATTCTATATTCCCTTCTGGATATAAGGGATATCAGAAAAATGGGCGGTCTCTGGAAAAAGATGCCAATTACAATAACCGCAATGTTTATAGGTTCACTCACACTTGTTGGATTCCCGCCCACAGCAGGATATTTCAGCAAGGATGAGATTATATCACTCTCATATTTCTTATCTCAGAACAATCCAGGTATATACTACGCATGGCTCCTATTGCTCATAGGTGCATTTCTCACCACAGTCTACACATTCAGGATGTTTTTCACAGTTGCTCTTGGTTCACCAAGGAGCTATGCTGCAGAACATGCAAAGGATCCACCCTGGGTGATGATTGTTCCTTTGGTAATACTTTCAATACTTTCACTGATATATGGCATATTCCAGGAGGATTTTTATTCATACCTGGGAGAGGTATCATTCACAGTCCCCATCTATGTTGAGATGCTTCCATTTATTCTTGTTCTCCTGGGTATATACATAGCCTGGTTATTCTATGGATCCAGAAGATTCTCTGCAGAATCTTTTGCAAAAAGATCGGGTATTTTATATAGCCTTGTTAGGGCAAAATATTATCTGGATTATATATATACGAATATAATAGCTGATAGGGTGGTGGTTTATCTGGCATATGCATTCTCATTATTTGATAGATACATAGTGGATGGATTTGTGAATGCTATAGGAAGGGCCTTCAACTATACTGCAGATATAACAAAGAGACTTCAGACAGGCATTGTTCAGAACTATGCAACACTCGTCATAATAGGTCTCATACTGTTCCTTATAATAGGTAAAATAATGGGGGTGATATAGATGGTTTATCTCCTACTACTGCTATTACTACCTCTTTTGTTCTCATTCATTCCATTGTTTTCAGGCAGGTACTCAAAGTTATTGTCATCTTTCCTTTCATTCATTGTGCTCCTCGTTACATCCATTTTTTATTTCCATATCAATGAATCATTCAAAACATTAGCCTTCTATGGCGTTGATTTAAATATAGCCATAAACTACCTTTCCTATCCCCTTGTTCTTCTTGTTTCTATAGTTGTATTTGCTGCAATACTTTACCAGGATCCTGATATTGAGGGATCATATTTCTCCTACATATTCTTCCTGGAATTCTCACTCTTCGGTGTATTCATGAGCCAGAACCTATTTCTATTCTACATATTCTGGGAGCTTGTACTAATACCATCTTACTTTATGATAGGAAGGTGGGGAGGGCCAAGGAAGGACTATACAGCATTGAAGTTCCTTATATACACGCACGTTGGATCCGTGCTGATGCTCGTATCAATATTCATACTTGCATATAATTATTATACAATATATGGCAATTTCAATTTTGACTACTCAAGCATATTTAAAGCAATACCATCAGGATCAATATACTATGTTGTTCTTGCAGGATTCTTCCTTGCATTCTTCATAAAGCTTCCAACGGTGCCGCTGCACACATGGGCACCGGATGTTTACGTTGAATCACCCACAACATCATCTATGATCTTCTCCGGCCTTCTATCCAAGATGGGTGCTTATGGTATATTCGCCATATTTATGGAATTTGGTGATCCTGAGCTTGGCTGGTTTATAGTCTCACTTGGTATAATCTCATTGATCTATGCATCATTCTCCGCCCTGGCACAGAGGGACCTTAAGAGAATGGTTGCCTATGCAAGCATAGGCCATATGGGTTTCATATCCATTTCAATAGGTGTATATTTCATCTCCCATTCCACACTCGCCCTCATTGGTGGAATGTTCATGATGTTTGCACATGGCCTCATTATACCCATACTTTTCGGTACCGTTGGATCAGTTGAAAGATCAACAGGTACCAGGGCCATCAGGGATCTTGGAGGATTGACCAAGATGATGCCAAACCTCGCATTCCTGATGACAGGGGGTTTTCTTGCCTCCCTTGGTCTTCCAGGCCTTGCTGGTTTTATAGCGGAATTCTCTGTAGTTGTTGGGTCCTGGGAGACAATTACATATATCTCATTCCTGGTGGTATTCGGTCTTGTTCTATCTGCCAGCTACCACATATGGGCACTTCAGAGGACAATATTCGGGCCATACAACAACTACCTTGGAAAGATAGGTGATATGATTCCCAGGGAATTCTGGCCCATGCTCATACTCTTCCTCCTGGTCCTCATATTCGGCATATTCCCATCACCCATATACAATCTATTCTTACAGTACTCCGGAGGTGTTTATTGATGTCCCTCTTAATTAACTATCTGCTCCCAGCTTTTGTCCTTTTTGCTTTTGGTATTGTGGAGATATTCTGGTCATTCCTCACAAAGGAAAACAGGCACTTTTCATACATTGCAATCCTTGGTGGTATCCTTGCCTTCATACTACTTTTGTTAAACATTGATGAACATTACAGCAATGGTGTATTCATTTTCGATTCTGCAGGCACAATATTATCCCTACTTTTTGTATTTTTAATGGTAGTGATTGCCTTTTCAACATTCAGGTTCAATTATTCACATCCTGAGATATTCTATTCCCTTCTGCTCATTTCAACAGGAAGCATGGTACTTGCAGTTTATTCAAGTAACCTTATATCAATATTTGTTACATTTGAGGCATCAAGCATGGCCACCTACATCCTTGCATCATATCCGAAATCAAGGAAAACGCTTGAGGCATCAATGAAATTCTTCGTCATAGGTGCCCTTTCATCATCCATCATAATATTTGGAATATCATTTTATTATATCTCAACAAGCACATTCTCACTCGGTTATACATCAGGTTCTAGCCTATATTTGCTCTCTCTAATATTCCTAATGGTGGGCTTCGGCTTCAAACTATCTCTCTTCCCATTCCATAGCTGGGCAATAGATACATATACGGGATCAAGGTCACCAGTCTCTGCCCTCCTATCAACTTCAAGTAAGCTAATGGCCCTGGCAATAATGATAAGGATATTCATATTCACATTCGATAAGGGCCTATCAGGTTATGTTCAGCTCTTCTTCATCATAATATCCATATTCACAATGACCTATGGAAATGTAACAGCATTAGTGCAGAGGGATGTGAAAAGGATGCTTGCATACAGCAGTGTAGCAAATGCTGGTTATCTTTCCCTTGTTTTTACAATCCTGCCAGGTTCTGGGCCTGAGCTTGCACTTGCCGCAATCATCATATTCTCCATTGCATACATACTGATGAAGGGAGGATCATTCATTGCAATGGAAAATTTCGAGGATAAGGGAACAAGGATAGAGGACCTCTCGGGTCTGGGTAAGAAGAGGCCTCTCCTCGCACTTTCTTTCACTATACTTCTTTTTTCTCTTGCGGGCATACCACCAACAATGGGTTTCATGGGAAAATATTTCCTCTTCCTTAGCCTCATAGAAGGTAACCTGTGGTGGCTTGCCATAATAGCAGTCCTTAATTCAGCAATCTCAGTTTACTACTATTTCAGGGTGGTCATGTACATGTACTGGAAGAATTCAGATAAGCAGATTAGCGGGAATGCATACATAGATTATGCAGTATTTTCGCTCTCAATCCTTACGCTTGTTCTGGGTATTTTGATACCAGTTATCATAGGATCATTCTATAATATTTGGGGGATGATACCATGATAATGGAAAGGTTATATCTTTCACTTTTGAACACAGCACTAATATACGGTGAGGTGGATGAGGCATACAGGTCTCTCATGAAACTAAGTTCACTTAGAGGAAACAGGCTGAGAGAGGGCATATCAAAACTTGCACAAATACACATTGATGCACTTGAACATAAGATAACATTGAAACAGGCGAAGGAGAAGATACTCTCCCTATCAGGGGAATACCCGGAGGTATTCATGCTTGACAGGGAATTCACAGGGGATGCAACTAGATCTGCCTATGGCTATATACACAGGCTAGAATACTCTGTGAACAGATATGATATAAAATATCCATACTATAATATGCAGAGGTGCGATGATCTATGAGGGAATGCCTGGAGATATGGGAAAAGGAGAAGGATGAGGAGGGTGCTGCTGAAACCCTCAGATGCTTCAAGGAATATGGTGAAGACATATATTTTGATGATGAAGAGAAAAGGATGTATCTTGCCAGGGAGGTATGGGATAACTCGGTTAAAAAAATCATGGAGGAGATAAGCCAGATATTGAAGGTACATTCAAGGGAGGATTTCATAAAACTTAAGGAAAAATATAATTTAACAATGTACTGAAAGTATTAATATACGAAGATATTTTTGTCCAAACATGTACATTATTATAAAGGTGGATAGGAAGGACTCAAACAGGATAGATGAACTCTATAGGGACGATATCGTATCAAGGCAGAGCATTATTAAGAGGGAGGCAATATCATTGGACATTAAAGAGGATAATATCTACGTTCTTGTGGAGGGAAGCAATGAGGGCATAGAGAGGGCAAAACAGATTGCGGAAAAGTTTGCTACAATACTTCCACAGAAAGAGGCGGATAATATATACAAAAAGATAAAGGCGCAGGATGAGAGCTCACTTGAAGGTATGGGATCCATATTCGGCTGATCATGTTGCATATAGTACTTGCTGATTCCGAACTGGAAACGGTTCCAAAGGAGCTCTGGAGCCATCCCTCAGTTTCAAAGCAGGCGAGAAGGAGGGGTAAAAGACCCGGTAATATGGTGCTTGATTCCAATTTCCATCACGCTGCCATTTCAAGATATTTTCCTGGGGAAGAGAACAGGAGGGGTAGACCCGACATAGTGCAGTATTTCTTGCTCAACACCCTGGAATCACCCCTGAATATCTATGGGAAACTCAGTGTATATGTTCATACGAGGAAAAATCAGGTAATATTTGTAGATCCAGCTACCAGATTGCCAAAAAGCTACAATAGATTCATAGGTCTGATTGAGGACCTTTTCCACAATGGTTTTGTACCCAATTCAAGTAAACCTCTCTTGAAGATTGTGGACATGGATCTTTTTACATTGCTTAAAATTATTTCACCATCCTCTGTATATGTGATGAATGAAAATGGAAAGAGGAAAAGGCCCGGTGAGTTTGTGGAAAATAACATTGCTGTAATAATAGGTGGATTTCCCTCAGGTGATTTCCTCACTAACGTAAGCATATTCGAGAATGTCTCAATATTTGAAAGATCTTTACCCTCGTGGATAGTTGCTTTTGAGGTTTTGAGTGAGTACGAAAGGAAACTAGGGATCCTTTAATATCTCCTCCATCCTCCTTACCTTTTTCTCTATGGTCTCCCTTTTCCCTATATCCCTTCTATGATATAATCTCCCGGTCACAAATTTCGTTGCATTCTCAGCAATTTCCTCTGCAGTATAGAGATCCATGTGCCTACCAACAATGGCAATGGTCCTAGAGTGTGTAGTGTAGTATTTCCCATTTCTTTCATTGACAGACCCAAAATATATGATGGCCCCTGATCTCTCAATACCAGACTCATCAACAACTATCTCCATCCCATGGGCTGGATTGGTTCCATAACCCTCAGGAACGAGATATTTTACCACCGTTGAATCATTGGAAAATCTTGAATATTTCACCGAAAGGTTGCCTGTTGCCATTCCCTCAATAATCTTTAGGAAATCACCTTCAAAAATGGTGAGGACGTTAATGGCCTCAGGATCACCGAACCTGGCATTTATCTCAATAACCTTGGGTCCATATTTTGTCAACATAAACTGACCGTAAATTGTTCCCTTGTATGTTATCCCTTCCCTTTTCAGAGAATGTACAATCATCCTTAAGATTTCCACAGATTTTTCAAATGATTGCTCATCAATGAATGGAAGCCTGTGATCTGCCATTGAGTATGAACCCATACCCCCGGTGTTTGGACCCTTATCATCTTCCAGTGCCCTCTTGAAATCCTGAACAAGTGGCATGGGAATAAGATTATTTCCATCAGTAAATGCCTGAAGTGTATATTCCTCCCCAAGCATCCTTTCCTCTATGAGAACACCCTTCCCTTCACCTATTCCCGACCTTATTACCTCAATGGCATATCTTATGCCCTCCTCCTTTGACTGGAAATGATCACCCTGTACCCTGACCCCTTTACCACCAGTAAGGCCCACAGGCTTTACAGCAAATGGTCTATCAAAATCCTTCATGAATCTTATAATTTCCTCCTCATCTGAAAAATAGTGACTCTCAACATTCCCTGGTATTGAATATTTTTCCATAAGATTTCTCATAAATTTTTTGCTGGTTTCTATCTGGGCTGCCTCCTTTGATGGTGATGCACTTAAAATGCCAATATTTTCCAGAGAATTCACTATACCCTGTTCCAGTGGGGCCTCGGGCCCGACTATTGCAAAATCTATCTTTCCATCTGCGACATATTTCCATTTTAGAACATCATTCAGATTGCTGGAGATTAAAAAATCATCGGAAAGCCTTATTATCCCTGGGTTCCTATTTTCCATGTATGAATAAAGATTACCACCGCTCCTCTTCACAGCACTAGCAATTGCGTGTTCCCTGCCACCACCACCAATAAGAAGGATGTTCAAACATCATCCCTCCAGTTTCAGGTTAAGTTTTTCCGCCAGGTATCTTTTTATGCTCTGTGGATCCTTTGCATCTATTCCAAAGTAGGAGCTGAAATTTTTTGTCACAGAGATGAGCTCTGTTTTACCATAACTCCTTGTTGTAACAAGCCTTTTTCTCTTCAGTAAATCAACATGTTCGTAAACCTTCTCACCAATCAATTCCCTCAGTTTGCTCTGCTTTATGGGCTGATAGTAGGCAATCACTGCAAGTGTTTTTAAAACATCCCTGTCCAATTCAGGCTTGGCGAATTTATTTCCTATCTCCCTGTACCCCTCCCTGAGTTGCATTATGTATCTCTGCCCTATCTTAACTATCTCTATTGCACTCTGCCTTTCATCATATTCCCTTTTGAGTTCTTTGATGGCCTTATATACTGTCTTGGTATCCACCCTCAGGTTTTCACCTATCTCAGATGCCTTCAAAGGTTCTTCGGATGCAAAAAGTGATGCCTCAACAAGCTGCTTAATCTCCATGATTTTTATTAAATATTCTTTTGTTATTAAATATTTTTGAGGTTTTCGATAAAAGGTCTTATAATCTGTGTAAAGATTATTTGAAAAATTTTTAGATAATATGTATAATTTTAAAAAATATTGTATTGCTGACTTTTCAATGGTGCTAATTTTTAAAGCTATGTGCTAGCAAATATTAAGCAATATTTAATATATTTCAATGCCATATACCTCTGCCCATTGAGGTGATAAAAATGGCTGAGGAATTAAATCCGTTTAAAATAGCGCAGGAACAACTAGATAAGGCGGCAAAGGTGATGAAGCTTGACCCAGCGGTGCATGCAATCTTGAGGGAGCCAATGAGGGTGTTGGAGGTAACAATACCCGTGAAGATGGACGATGGAAGTGTGAAGGTTTTTAAAGGCTTCAGGGTTCAGTACAATGACGCGAGGGGCCCAACAAAGGGTGGTATAAGGTTCCATCCACAGGAGACACTTGATACTGTTAAGGCACTTGCTGCCTGGATGACCTGGAAAACATCAGTAGTGGATATTCCATATGGAGGGGCAAAGGGTGGAGTAATATGCGATCCAAAATCCATGAGCGAGGCTGAGATAGAGAGGCTATCTAGGGGTTATATAAGGGCAATTGGTAGATTCATAGGTCCAGAAAAAGATATTCCTGCACCCGATGTGTACACCACACCACAGATAATGGCTTGGATGATGGATGAGTATTCAAAGATAGTTGGATACAATGCACCAGGAGTTATTACAGGAAAGCCCCTTGAGGTAGGGGGATCCCTTGGAAGGGGAGATGCAACTGCAAGAGGAGGAATGTACTGTCTCAGGGAGGCAGCAAAGAAAATAAAGCTTGATCTGAGCAAGGCCACAGTTGCAATCCAGGGTTTTGGAAATGCAGGTCAGTTTGCTCATAAATTAATTACAGAAATGTTTGGATCAAAGGTTGTTGCTGTCAGTGATTCAAAGGGTGGAATATATAGCGAGAAGGGTCTTGATTTTGAAAAGGTATTGGCACATAAGGAAAAGACAGGATCCGTTGTGAATTTCCCCGGTACAAAGAATATCACAAACGAGGAACTCCTAGAACTCAAGGTGGATGTTTTGATACCAGCCGCACTTGAGAACCAGATAACCGCAAAGAATGCTGACAAGATAAAAGCTAAGATAGTACTTGAACTTGCAAACGGCCCAACAACGCCTGAGGCGGATGAGATACTTTATAAGAAGGGAATACTTGACATACCTGACTTCCTTGCTAACGCAGGAGGAGTAACTGTTTCATACTTTGAATGGGTACAGAATATAAATGGATATTACTGGACACTTGATGAGGTACATCAGAAACTTGACCAGAAGATGACAAAGGCATTCTGGGACGTAATGGATGCCATGGAGAAATACAAGGTTGAGCCCAGGACGGCAGCATACATAGTAGCGGTAAAGAGAGTGGCGGATGCAGTAAAGATAAGGGGCTGGGCATAAACCCCTTAAAATTTATTTTTTAAATTTTTCATAAAATTATCTCGGTATAAATCCTTTTGGAAAAAAATTAATTTTTTGACTTTTGGAAGACTTTTCTGTATGGTTGCCATTGACCAGAATAGAACATGGAAGAACTCTGCACTTCTATCCCAAAATATGCATGTATTTTAACGATGTCATAAACATATCAAAAAGGTATATGAAAAAACTGAATTGATCCAAGAGCTATGGAAGGCTAAAAGGGCCATCAGGTGAAGCTGTGAACTGGTCAAAAGATGGGGAGCAGATGTTGGTAATTAGGATTCCTGAATAAAGGGATTCTACTAAACCTTTAAGTTATTTCGAATAATAAAA
>PNIT01000120.1 GCA_002878135.1 Candidatus Aciduliprofundum sp. | reverse complement strand
CTGCTCTTATTTAAAGTATTCGCTTATGATTGTTAATGGGCTTGCCCGGATTTGAACCGGGGTCTTCGGCTCCCGAAGCCGAAAGGATGGACCAATCTACCCCACAAGCCCCCATTCATGTAATATTGATTTAAAAATTAATTCTTCTCATAAATTTTCCCTTATCTCAACCACCATCCCCTTTTTCAGGGTTCTTATTTCCTGCCAGTTAAAGAATGTTCTGCCAACCCCAATGAGATCATCATTCTCATTTACAACAAGTACCTCATCATAAGGTCTGAGGGAATTATCCATATCCTTTACAAACCTGGCGAAAACATTCTTACCCTTTCTGTTGAATTCCTCACTATCCCTAGTAACTATTACCCTCATTCTCGGGAATGGAAATGCCTTATGGAGCAGGATTCCACCATCCAGCTTAAGTGTGAAGAAACCATCATTTCTCATTGAAAGTATGTGTTTTCCATCAACATGTATGTTCCTTATCATCCCAGTGTTCTTGCTCTTTATTATATCCACATTACCCTTGAAGAGGGCCTCGCTTGCGCCATGACCGAACTGATAATCGGCCACAGCCTTTACACGCAGGAGATCAAGATCCCTTCCATCAGATTTAACCAGGTAATCCTTCTCCTTTTCCAGATCATCTGGTATGCCCGATAACCAGGAGATAAGGACATCATAGTCTATGGAATCAAGAACAGTGGATAGATTTTCCCTGGGATAGCATTTCTCCGGAAGAATTGCCTGAAAAACAGGGTAGATGAAGAGAAGTTCAAAGGGTATGGATCCTATGCATGTCTTTATTATAAAATGCGCATCATAGCTTCCAATATATCTCATCGCCCTTTCTAGATCTTTTCTGTTGAGCACAACGCAGACATTTCTCCTGTATCTATAATTCTCAAGGATCCTTTTTTCAAGTGTTGTTATTGTAGGCCTTAGGGTGGATTCAATACCCGTATAGTAGAATGGATGCTTCCTGCTGAGGCTTTCAAACCTCTCCAGGAATTCAGAATATCCGTAGAATTCCATAAGCGCATCATAAAGCGCAGGATGAACCCTGCTCCTCTCCTCAACGTATTCCCAGATGGTCCCCTCGAATATTGAGGCCTTAATCCTCTCAATCTCATCCATTGAAACCTTTAGATTGTGTTTTGCAAGGATTTTAAACCTTTCATCCCTTTCCATTGACTTTATATCCTCAAGATTTTCAGAATTAAGGTACTCAGTGGGATATGGAACATATCTTAGATCACTGAGATACCTTGTACCATCGGGGAAAAGAACCCTATCGTCCCTTGCATATTTCACGTATGAGGATGAATCGAAGAAATCTATACCCATAAGAACTGCAAGAGGGAAGAACATGGGATGACCTGCACCGAAGAGATGCACAGGATTTCCAAAATCTAGGTTCATCTTTACAGCCATCACTATCCTCACAATATCTGAATATCTGTAGTTCTCTAGGAGTGGAACTACACCACCTATTGGATAGTATTCAAGCTCAAGTGAATTCATCAGTCTTGCCGATAATTCCCTGAGATCCATGTAGAGTGAACCCTGTACCGTACCTCCAAGGTATGTTTCACCCTTTATCCTCTTTGATTCACCTGCCCTCCTGTACGTTTCCTCAACAGCCTCCCTCGCCTCCTCATATGTGAATTCTGGTTCTGAGAATACATCGAGTATTGTTGCTATATCACTTCCTATCTTCTTCTGGAATTCAACTATATCCAGATAGTTCTGCTCAATCTCACCATAAACATGGCTCTGGAATGTGCCAGAATCAGTCATTATGATTCCATCAAAATCTAGCATGGAATGTATTCCTTTTCTTAAGGCATCCTCCCTGAGCTTTGGATCCCTGTTTATTATGTATGAATTTGTTATTATGGCATGAACACCGAATCTCTCCCTCATCTCCCTGGGGGATATGACTATTATGTTTGGATTTATAACAGGCATCAGGGCGGGGGTCTCCACCGCCCTCCCGTTCACCTCAAACCTTCCTATCCTTGCAAGACCATCCCTGTGCAGAATCTCCATCATTTTTTCTTAATCTTCTTAATCTCTTCTATGAATATGGGAATTACCTCGTGCAGGTCGCCCACTATGCCGTAATCGGCAATATTGAAGATTGGAGCATTTGGATCCTTGTTTATGGCCACTATTACCTTTGAATCCTTCATTCCAACTATGTGCTGTATGGTACCTGAAATACCGCAGGCAATGTAAAGGTCAGGCTGTACAGTGATTCCACTCTGGCCCACCTGAGCAGATTTTGGCATCCAGCCAAGGTCAACGGCAACCCTTGATGCACCCACTGCACCACCGAGGAGGTCTGCAAGCTCCCTGAGCTTCTCAAAACCCTCCTTTGATCCCACACCCCTTCCGCCTGATACTATTATCTTTGCCTCATCGAGCTTCTTAGCTCCTGTTACAGTTGTTTTAACTATCTCCTTAATGAATGTCCTTACCTTCATGCTATCGAACTCAGGTTTTACCTGGACGATCTCACCAGTCCTTGATCTGTCAGGTTCCCTTGTCTTGAAAACGTTGGGTCTTACAGTGGATATCTGGGGCCTGTGGTTTGGTGTTATTATCTCACCCATTATGTTCCCGCCATACGCTGGCCTCACCTGCACAAACCTTCCATTCTTTATAACGAGATCTGTGCAGTCCGCAGTCATTCCGGTCTCCAGGGCAGCTGATATCCTTGGACCATATTCCCTTCCTGTATGTGTTGCGGGTATTAGCACTATCTCTGGCTTAAGGTTGCCTATGAATTTTGTAAGTGCCCTAGAATAGACCTCTGCAACATAAGGTTCGAATATCTGATCGTCCATTACGTATACCTTATCTGCTCCATAGTATATGGGCTCCCTTGCCATATCACCTATGTTGTGACCAAGAAGAACAACTGAAAGTGTTGTATTCAGAGTATCTGCAAGTTCCCTTGCCTTGGAAACGAGCTGGAATGTAACAGGCCTTATCTTGCCATCGTAGATCTCTCCAACAACAAGTATACCCTTGTAATCGCTCATTCTATCACCTTCTTCTCCATAAGTGCCTCAATGATCTTCTTAACAGCATCATGATAATCCCCTGTGAATACTGTCCCCCTTGACCTCTTTGGTGGCGGATACATCTTCAGTACCCTCGTTGGTGATCCGTTCAGGCCGAATTTACTCTTGTCACCGTCTATGTCATCTGCCTTCCACCATGTATAGGGCTTGCTCTTTGCCTTTATAATCCCTGACATGCTCGGATTTGTGTATTCAAAGTTAGTTGGCGGCAGGCAGGCAAACAGTGCAGGTAGTTCAACATCAACAATCCTGTAACCATCCTCAAGTATGCTCTTCACCGTTGCCCTTCCATTCTCTATGGAGAGCACCTGTTCAACGTAGCTCACGTGGGGTATGCCGAGCCACTCAGCCACCTGGGGTCCTATGTGACCGGTATCACCATCCGTTGCCTGGTTACCTGCCATGATGAGATCGAAGTTACCAGCCTTCCTAATCGCCAGGCTCAGGGCATAGGATGTTGCAAGTGTATCAGATCCTCCGAATGCCTTATCTGATATATGGTACGCCTTGTCCGCCCCAAGTGCAAGGCACTTCTGAACGGCAGTTTTTGCCTGCTCAGGTGCCAATGTCATAACCGATACCTCACCACCGTATTTTTGTCTAAGCCTGAGTGCCTCCTCAAGGGCGAACTGATCGAATACATTGAGAATGCTCTGAACACCCTCCCTTATCATGACGCCCCTCTCATCAAATTTAACATCTGATGTATCCGGAACCTGCTTAACAAGTACAAGTATGTTCATTATTATCCCTCTCTATTTGTATGATATGTATTCCTTTCCAAGGAGCTCCCTGCTCACTATCACCCTCATTATCTCCTTGCTTCCCTCTGCCCATGCGAATGATCTTATGGCCCTCCAGGCCGCCTGATCCGGGCATTCCCTTGTGTAACCGAAGGCGCCCTGCCACTGCATTACCTCATCTATGGCTGCATTGGACCATTCGCTTGCAAACATCTTTGCCATGGCTATTGCCTTGCTCACCTCAAACCTTGTGGCCTTTCCCTTTGCCTCCTGATCGTAGGTCCAGAGCGCCCAGTATGCACCCAGCCTCAGGAAACTGAGCTTTGTATAATGCTCCGCAAGCCTGAACTGCAGTGCCTCGAATTTTGCAAGTGGCTGGCCGAATGCCTTCCTCTCCTTCAGATATTTTTTACCCCTCTCAAGGGACTGTAGACCAGCTCCTGCACATATAACAGATATGAGACCCCTTGCATACTCATATCCCTCGTGAACTATGTAGAATCCCCTGTTCTCCTCCCCTATTATGTAGTGTTTTGGTATTACAACATTATCTATGGTGAATCCTCCGGTTGAAATTCCCTCCCTACCAAGGTCATCAACATATGTGGGTATTATGCCCTTTGACTGCAATGGTAGATAGAACAATGTCATTCCCCTTGTGCCAAGTTCTGGGTTCTGCTTTGCTATGGTTATGTGACCTCCACCCCTGGTATATGCCTCCCTTACACCGCTTATGTACATCTTCTCTCCATTTACAACATAATGGTCCCCCTCCTTCCTTATTGTTGTCCTTGTTCCTGCAACATCGGATCCTGCATCGCTCTCGGTTGTTGCTATGCCAAGGAACCATTTACCCTTGGTAACATTTGGCAGAACCTCCCTCTTTGCCTCCTCCGTCCCATATTTATCAAATATGTGACCCCAGGAGGCCTGAACAAGATAAAAAACTGGTATTGAGCCTGTTACATCCGCCCTTGCGAGCTCTTCAGCAATTATGCCCGCGGTGACGGCATCAAAACCCTGACCGCCATACTCGGGTGAAACTGTGGGTGCAATCAATCCGAGATCAGCCATACCCTTTATAATATCCTCAGGTATCTGCCTTGTCTTCTCCATCTCAAGTGCTATGGGTGCAATCTTTTTCTGTGCAAATTCCCTTACACTTTCCCTAATCATCTCCTGCTCTTCAGTAAATGTGAAATCCAGCATAAGATCACCTGTTTGGTAAATGCAATAAATTATTTAATAGTTTTCTGAAAAAAATTCGTGAAAAAAATTATTTATATATTAAATTAAATAAAAGATTTTAGATTGGTACAAACTTGTATCCATATTCTATTATACCAGAGGGGCTCTCCTCCCTTATCCTTCTGAACACCGCCTTCACGGGCATTCCTATGGTAATCTCCTCCGGGAGCGCATCCACCACCTGCCCCGTTATCCTGGGTCCATCATCCATCTCCACTATGGCCACAATGTAGGGCTTCAGTTCCTTGAAGTCTGGTATATCCTGATAAACCACAGTGAATGAGTATATCTTTCCAGTATTCTTAAGCTCATAATTCTGCATTTTTCCAACGGATTCCCTGTGGCAGTATGGACATACATCCCTTGGAGGAAAGTACACCCTGCCGCATGAGGGGCATTTTGTACCAACAAGCCTGTACCTGTGCTCGAACTCCCTCCAGAACCTGGGTATTGTCATCTTACCACCTCCAGAATGTGTATGATTGATGAACCACCCGCACCGCCCATGCTGTGGGTCAAACCGTATCTCGGATCTGGCACCTGCCTCTTCTCAGCCTGCTTCCTCAGCTGGAACACAGCCTCCACCACCTGACCAACACCTGTTGCACCCAGAGGATGTCCCTTGGCCTTCAATCCACCTGAGGGGTTTATGGGCAGTTTGCTATCCAGGTTTCCATAACCCTCTTCAAGGTATTTCCCGGCCTCACCCTTCTTGAAGAATCCAAGGTCCTCGAGGGCAATGATACCGAAGATGGAATATGCATCGTGCAGTTCCACGAAAGATACATCCTTTGGCTCAATCTTTGCCATCCTGTAGGCCTTCCTTGATGCCTCAATGGTTGACCTGAACTCGGTTATCTTCTCCCTGCTGTGGAGAGAGATGAAATCTGATGCCACCGTGGATGCGCTTATGCGCACAATACCATCATTCTTCCATTTTCTTGCATTCTCCATGGTGGTAAGAACGAGGGCTGATGCACCATCCGATACAGGTGCACAGTCAAGCATGGTGAGTGGATCCGCCACCATGGTTGAATTTAGAACATCCTCCACCTTTATTGTGTTCTTGAAATGGGCATAGGGGTTAAGGGAACCATGCCTGTGTGAGATCACGGGTATGTGAGCTATGTGCTCCCTCTTCGCGCCATAATCGTGCATATATCTCCTTGCAATCATTGCTGCTGATGCTGCAAGTGTTGAACCATTGAAAGCCTCCCATTCCCTGTCTATCTCACCAGATATCACTTCCGTTATATCCTCCATGGGAACATCTGTTAGTTTTTCCACACCACCCACAAGAACGGTATCATATATGCCAGATGCAACGGCAATAAAACCCTCATGGAGTGCCGCTGCACCACTTGCACTTCCATTCTCTATCCTTATGGCTGGTATGCTGTTTATTGCAAGGCCTGTGAAATCTGCTATGAGCGTTCCTATGTTGTCTTGAAAAGTGGATGATCCTGCACTCATGTTTCCACCGTATATGGCATCTATGTCCTTCGAATAGATGCCTGCATCCTCTATGGCCCTCAGGCCTGCCTCAACAGCAAGATCCCTGAGTGATTTTTCCCAGTGCTCTCCAAACTTTGTCTGCCCTGCACCTACTATTACAACGTCTCTCATATCACTCACCCATCTTTATCTTACCCTTGAATTTTGCATATATTGCATAATCAATGAATTTTCCACTGTTAATCTGCTTCCACACCTCAGGTGCATTCTCTCTCCTGTAATCTTCTATCTCATTTTTTACCTCGATATGGAATGCATCACTTCCTGCACCAGAACCGAATGAAACCGCCAGTATCCTGTCTCCGGGCTTGGCCACATCAAGTATTGCCGACAGGCCTGTGATCATTGAACCCGAATATGTATTTCCTATGTAGGGAACTATTAGACCCTGCTTTATCTGTGAATCCTTGAAATCGAGGATCTTCGCAGCCCTGCCGGGGAATTTTCCATTGGGCTGGTGAAAGACTGCATATGAATAATCCTCAGGCTTTGTTCCCATGATCTCCATGATCCTCCTGGATGTTTCAAGTACATGCCTGAAATAGGCGGGCTCGCCCGTGAACCTTCCACCATGCCTTGGATAGTCCTGCCCCTCCCTTCTCCAGAAATCTGGCGTGTCTGTGGTAATGGAATACGTGGCCTTGATCTCGGCAATAACATTCTCTTCACCTATTACGAAGGCTGTTCCACCTGCTGAGGCGGAGTATTCAAGCGCATCCCCGGGTGCACCCTGGCTCGTGTCAGCACCTATTGCAATACCATTCTTTATCATGCCGGACTTTACCATTCCCATCACTGTCTGCATGGCTGCCGTGCCCGCCTTGCATGCGAACTCAAAGTCTGCGGCTGTTATGTTTGGGGAGAAGCCCGTGGCCTCTGCAACTATGGTAGCTGTTGGCTTCACGGCGTATGGGTGTGACTCAGAACCCACATATATGGCACCTACTCCCTTCACCTTCCTCCTTGACAATGCATTTCTGAGTGCCTCCACTGATATGGTGGCGGTGTCCTCATCCGGTCCAGGAACGCTCTTGCTGTATATGAAAAGCCCATTCCTTATGTCCTCGGGATCCTCACCCCATACCCTGGCTATCTCCTCTACCTTTATCCTCCATCTGGGGATATAGGATCCATAGGTAACTATGCCTACCATCTTAAACACCTTAGGGATGTAAAAATTCCACTACTATTTAATGTTATTTATTGACTAAGTAAAAATACGATAATTGTCGAAATTATTCCTCCACCTCAAACCCCATCTCCCTGAGCACCTTCTTTACCTTCTCCCTGTGGTCACCCTGCAGCTCTATCCTATCATCCTTGTATGTTCCACCTGCTGCAACTATATGCTTCAATTCCTTTGCAAGCTCCTTGAGGTCCACGGATGAATCAAAACCCTCTATGATTGTCATCGTTTTTCCATACCTTCTGCGGTCGGTGTAAACCCTCAGTACCTGCTGTGTTGTGAGTTCATCAAAACTTCCCAATTCCTTCGGAAGACCAGTACTACTTTTCTTCATTACAATCATCAATAAATAATGGAAATATAAATACTTTATCATTGCATTGACATATGTAAAGAAAAATTAATATATCAAAATTTCTTTACATATACTGAGGATGGAAAATCTGGATTGGTTGATAAGGACTATGAAGGTGCTTTCTAACCCTGTGAGATTGAAGATAATCGCATCCCTCCAGAGGGAACCAAAACACATATACGCACTTGCAAAGGAACTCGGGCTATCATATCCCCTGGTTCACCTTTATCTGCAGTCACTGGAGGATCTTGGCATAGTGAAGGGCAGGATAGATGAGAGCAAGACGGATGAAAGGGAAAGGAAGATATACTCGGTGGTACCATTCCAGATTTCCATCACGCCTGAACTTATAGAGAAACTTGAAAGAGGTGATGTAAATGAATGAGAAGGGAAGGTTGCTGATGTATCTGTTGCCATCAATACTTATGGGCACAATTATTCCACTTGCTTCTCTCTACATGGTCACCATGGGATTCAACCCCATAGCTGCCACCATAATCATAGTATTCTCAATTGTTGTTGCAGGTGTTATAGCCGTTGTTGGTGGAGGTCTTGGATTTGCATCCACAACACCAAAGATCTTTGATGATGATAAAGAGGAGCTAAATATACTCAGGGCAACAGTGAGGGCCATGGTGGATGAGACGGATAGGATAAACAGTCTTCTTGAACAGATAAGGGATGTCCTCAGGGGTGAGATGAGATGAATGGTGATCCCATTAAACCTGAAGAGGTGGAAAGGCTGAGGAAGAACATTGAAAGGCAGAGGGAAATCCTCGAGGAGATACTCAGGATACTAAGGGAAGCGAGGGGTATCTAAAATGAACCTCTTTGACAAATATTACTACGGGGATGAGGAAAGCAGATACACGGGTACAGTAAATATTCTGGGCAAGAAAAAAATGGATGAAATAGTTGCATCTGAGGTGCATGTGAAGGGAATGTTGAAATCTGGAATAATCAGGTGCAACGGTCTCTACGTTGATGGCAATGTTGAATCAGATGTAATAGAAACAGGAAGGATTGAGGCCAGGGGAAGGATATCCTCTGAGAGTATCACTGGAAAAAGGATGGAGATCATGGGGATGGTATCATCTGAAATAATAAGGTGCAATGAGATTAGGGTAAAAGGGAGGATAAAAAGTGAGAACATCTATTCACAAGAGCTATATGTTATGGGTGAAATCTCCTCTGAATATGTGAAGGGAAAAAGTATAGAGATCAATGGAAAGGGAAAGGTGGAAAAGATTGAGGCTGAGAATACAAAAATTGAAAGGGAAAGGTATCTCTTCAGAAAAATGGACAGATTGGAGATAGAAACTCTCATTTCAGAAAGTGTGGAGATTGAAGATTGCGTTGTAAATAGACTTGAATGCAATAATGGTAAAATAGGTAGGGGCAGCCTGATAAGGCATCTGAAGGCAAAAGGTGAGATTATAATAAAGGATGATGCCAGAATCCTCGAGAGGGAGTAATGCACCATGGAGGCAATAGATGTAAGGGATCTCAAGGTATCCTACGACAGGAAGAATTTCGTGATAAAGGGCATAAGCTTCAGGGTAAGGAAGGGGGAGATATTCGGCTTCCTGGGTCCAAACGGGGCTGGAAAGACAACAACAATCAGGGTACTGACAACATTGATACAGCCTACTGAGGGTGATGTATATGTCCTTGGGCATGATGTGAAAAGGGATCCACTGTCCATAAGGAAGAAAATAGGGGTGATACTGCAGCAGCCAAGCTATGAATGGTCCCTCACTGTTGAGAAAAACATCTATGTCTACGGTGTTCTATGGGGAATACCCAAGTCAGAGCTCCTGAGGAAGATTGATGTATTGCTTAGGGACTTTGATCTCTACGATATAAGGAAGAATTACGCATCTGATATATCCATAGGCCAGAGGAGGAGGCTACAGCTTGCAAGGGAGTTCGTGCATGATTTTGATATACTCTTCGTTGATGAGCCCACCATAGGCCTCGACCCTGTGATAAAGAGGAAGGTGCTCGATTACCTGAGGAATATGGCAAGGGAGGGTGTTACATTATTCTTTACAACTCACAACCTTGAGGAAGCAGATTATATATGTAACAGGGTAGCGATCATAGTCAATGGTAAGATTCATGTCATTGATGAGGTGGAGAACCTGAAGAGATCCTATGAGAAGGAGAGGACAGTTGAGATTTTATTCAACAATGGGAATGATGCCATAATTGAAAGGTTGAAGGGCATTGTAAATGATCTCAGGGTTGTCAGGCCAGCATACAACGGCGAACCATATAAGATAATAACTGATAATCTATCCATGGTGCTTGAGATTATCACGGATTTCATAAGGAATAATGGCTACTCCCTTCTCTGGTTCAACATTAAGAAGACGGATCTTGAGGATGTTTTCCTTAACATAGTGGGTGGTGAAAATGCAAAGGATACCTAGGATGACATACAGGATACTTGTATCGGGCATGGATTTGAATTCCATAGGTTTTCTAATATTGATGCCCGTGGGATATCTGCTCCTGATGGGTCTAATGATGGGGTCCATAATACCCTATATGTATTTCAATGGTGAAAGGATAAACTATGTAACATTCCTTGCACCGGGCATAGTTGCAGATCAGATACTCCTTGGAGGGTCAATGGCGGGATGGATACTCTGGGCTGATAAGAGGGTGGGTATGCTTGAACAGATATTCTCCATGCCATACACCAGGTTCCATTACCTGATGGGCATACTCATTTCCATGCTCATAGTAACATTCTCAGGTGCATTTCTCATGACAATCGTTGCAATACCCTTTATATCGCTGAATATAACCTTCCTGGGATTCATTGCAGTACTCTTTTTCCTCACTTTGGGTACATTCCTGTTCGGTTCACTTATGCTCACCATTGGTGCACTGGTGAGGTCAAACCAGGTTTTCAATCTTATATCGAACATTCTCATTTTCCTGGTAACATTCGCAAGCTCAGTTTTTTATCCAATAAACAAGTCAACGCCATTCATCCTTAAAACTATAGCTGAATTCAATCCACTCACGTATGTTGTCAACAGCGTGAGGGATGCCTACATGAACAATCTTGGGGGTGAGGAAGTGATGGGTGCAATCATTCTTACTTTATTAACGATCGTTCTGATGGTGATCTCCATATATGCATACAGGAGGATAAAATTCTCCGCCACCGTATGAAATCATATAATTTTTATTAAATTAAATGAATTCTTTATGGTACATCAATCTAAATATGCTAAATAAAATATTTTAAAGAAAAATTTTTAATAATGAATATCCATGTCATGCTGGAGGTAGGCAAAATATGAACAAGCACGGCATAATTAAGAAGACTTTAGTGATTATCATAGCATTGGCGATGGTACTCTCCATACTGCCATCGATCTTCCATAATTCCAGTGCCTCAAGCATAGGTAGCATTCCAGGCACGCAGAGCACAGTTAATCCACTCTCCAAGATAGATCCCTCACTATTGAAATCCTCAGGCATTGAAAGGATACTTGTACTGGGTAAGGGTTCACCACTTGATCTAAAAGGTAACATGGGCGTACAGGGTGTTTATCCTGTGGGGAATTTCTTCATTGCATCTGGATTTTCAACAGCATCCCAGATAAAGATGCTTGCACAGAATAGCAATGTTTTGAGAATAGCTCCGGATGTTAAATTGAACTATAGCCAGCCAAAGAATCCTGAGAGCCAGGCCATACAGCCAGATCTATATCAGGCAAGGAACATACTTGGTGTAAACCAGGCGCAGAGCGCATTTGGCGTGAATGGTAGTGGTGTGAATGTTGCCATAGTTGATACGGGTACGTTCTTCGGCAATCCGGATCTGCAGAACTCCATAGCAAGGGATTCTTCTGGAAGGCCCATATATATGGATGCTGATGGAATGTCCCTGGGAGTTACAGGTATGTACTTCTTCGTTAACCTCACAGCAGGATACCCAACCAACTGGTCAAGCAATATACCTTTACCAAATACAGCAAACTTTACAACAAACTTTACAAAGAACGGATATTATTATGGTGCAGCATTTGTTAACAATTCAAATGTTTATCTTCCCACTAAGGGTCTAAAAGCATACATCTACGATGTAAATTCAATATTATCCGGAACGGGAGAACCATTCATATCATATGTGATACCGGAGAATGTTACTGTTGGTAATACAACCACCTACATAAAGCCTGGAGTATTCACATACAAGTATGGCAATTATACAATGAAGGTGGGCATGTATGCATTCGGATTCCTCAGCATGCCTGAGATAACAGACGGATTTGGAGATACCCTTGGTCTATCAGATCTCTGGAGCTATGGCCTTACAGTTGTTCCAACACTGGTAATACCCTCAGCAAATGCAACAAACTACTGGAACTTAAATTTTGATACCGTCTATATAACAGGCTGGAACACATATCTGAATGATATTGGATATAGTACAGACCCATTCAGCTTTGTACAGGCATTCCTCAATACGCTTGAACCTGCCCATCATATAAATGACAATACAATATTCCTGAGCTACTATTACCCACAATTTGGTATATGGGTTGACTTCGGTACCATTGGGGGTAATACACTAATACCAGACTTTGCACTTGCATCACCCCTGTTCAATTATATGTACGGTGCATATGGAGGTAACATAATAAGTGGTCTATCAGGCGATGGTCTCATTTACTCCAATCTTATAAGCTTCGATTATGGTGAATACCACGGTACATTCACAGCGAGTGTTGTGGCAAGCCATGGAAATATTGGTTATAAGCTCTACAGGAATAACACAATATATAAGCTTCCAGGCATAGCACCTGGCGCAAAGATAATATCAATACCCGCTCTATACATAGGTGATGTATTCTTTGGATGGATGTGGGCAGCGGGCTTTGATTTTAATTACTCCACACTCACATGGACCTACACAGGTGAGCACAGGGCACAGATAGAGAGCAACTCATGGGGAATATCCTCATGGCCAGTATTGTTAACGGGCATAGGATATGATGCCATGAGCGCGCTTGAGGATACGCTAATGCTGCCTGGTGTCATGGCACCCAACTATCCTGGTACACTATTCGTTCATGCAATGGGTAACGGTGGACCTGGGTATGGAACTGATACATCACCTGGTGGAGCGCTTCTACCACTGACAGTTGGTGCATCAACAGAATCAAACTGGATCAGGGCCTATGGCTGGGGCGTATCAAACAAGAGCGGTCAGGTAATTGCATGGTCAGATCGTGGCCCTGCTTATACTGGTGACATAAAGCCTGATGTTGTTGCTGTTGGTGCGTTCAGCTGGGTACCCGCAAGCATAGATTATTGGGAGGGATTATCCTGGCTACCACCTGGTGTGGGCATATTCGGAGGTACGAGCCAGGCGACACCCATGACAGCTGGCGTGGCAGCACTCGTAATTCAGGCAATGAATGGGAAGGGAATGACCTTTGATCCAATATATGTGAAGAATGTAATAATGAACACAGCTGTAGATCTTTACAATGCACCCTATACACAGGGTGCAGGGCAGGTTAATGCCTACTATGCTGTAGCCGATGTTCTTGGTAACAGCACAGTGGGTGCATTCTATACAACGAGCAATGCAACATATCAGAATGTGATGGGCCAGATCTATGCAATGCTTGGCTTTTGGTCATCCATGTTCGGTACGAATATCACATATCCAGCAAATGTTCCAATGGCCAACTGGTTTGCAGGCTATCTATCCCCTGGCCAGAGTGCACAGAACACATTCACAGTAACAAATCCTACAGACAAGTCACTTAGCATAAGCATCTCATCCCAGGACCTTGTTGTTGTGGATCAGAAATCCATAACACTGAACTGGAATACATCAAATCCAAGTGCTGGCTTCTATTCCTGGGTAAGGGGCTGGAATGGCCCATACTATGCAGGTGAGTACATAAACTTCACAAAGGTATTCGGCCAGATACCAGATGGAACGGATATGGTGGCAATAACAATTAACTCACCCTATGTTTTACCAGTTTCCTTCGGAACATCCACATTCACATGGCCAGGCTATATAACATTGTTTGTGTATGACTGGAGCGGTAAAGTATCCAATCAGACAAACTACTTTGGAAAGACGGTACCTGTTCCAGTTGCCTCAACAATGAACCTTGTGAATGATGCATATGACTGGTACAACACGCAGATTGTTACAATAAACATGCATGCAAATCCTTTCACCATGTATCCACTTATAAGGACATACCTGTACAACATTGGAGATCTTTCATCCCTGTATCCAGACATATGGAATATGCCATTCACATTGAACGTATACTACCTCAAGAATGAGCCAATTCCATGGATAACATTCTCACAGAACACACTTACAGTAGGACCAAATTCAAAGGGAACATTCACTGCAACCCTGAACGTACCAAATGATGCAAGCAATGGCGTATATTCAGGCTTCATAGTGCTCACTGGATCGAATGGATTCAAGCAGCTCATACCCTCATCTGTTGTTGTTAAGACAGATGTGAATAATGTTAACGCAGTTTATCCATTCGGTGGTATGGACAAGTACAGCCAGGCACCAATGTACAACAACGGCCTGATGTATGGAATGGGTTCCCTGGACTGGAGGTACGAATCTGGTGATGTGAGGTTCTACTACTTCAATGTTGTGAACACAGCCATTACTGGTCTGAACATCCAGGTACTGTGGAATGATCCATACACATCAATGGATGTATTCGTCCTTGATCCATACGGAATGATAATAGGCAGCACAGTACCATACCTCTGGAACTACCTCGATGGAGGATACTTCATACCTTCAAATAACATGCTCAATGGAACATCCCTGACTGTGCCTGTGGATACTACAGGTCTTTACACAATAATTGTTCACCAGACAAATGCTGGCGGAGGCGTTTGGCCCATTGAGGTGAGCGGAACTGTTCAGACCATGGGAATAACAATAAGCGGTCTCTCAGGCTACATGTACGGTAAGGTGAATGCAAACTATGAGATAACATCACCAGTTCCTATAAGTAATGCATTTTACAAGATAGACAATGGCGCCTGGACACCATTACCCGTGAATTCTCTCACATATTCATCAGGATCCATTGCACTTGACCTGACAGCAATGACAGCAGGGCCACATGTGCTAAAGGTGGCCATTGTAAACAGCTGGTCCATGGTATTCAAGGCTGTTGCATCATTCATAGATGTTGGTGCACCTCCTTCCGTAACAATAA
>PNIT01000124.1 GCA_002878135.1 Candidatus Aciduliprofundum sp. | reverse complement strand
CTTCTTTCAATATCCTGTGTATTTTGTTGTGTGATATCTTTATCCCTTTTTCCATGAGATGTTTTTCTATACTGAGTGCTCCACTCCCTGGATGCTCTTTTCTCATACTGTATACGAGCATCTTTGTTTCCTCAGAAATCTGATCTTTCTTTCTCCCTGCATTTTTTAATTCCACCTTTCCTTCCAGCCTGTATCTTCTGTAGACCATGTTCACATATCTTGGTGTGATGCTCATGATCCTTGCAATTTCTGAGGAACTAATTCTATTCTCCTTCTGTTTGATTATCCAGTTAATTTTCTTCTGCGTGAGTTTGACCATTGAATGAATGGAATTACCAGGTTGTAAATGATATCCCCCTATATATAGGAAATTATTTTGGGATACCACAAATGAAAATGTTTCGAGAAAAGTTAATATAGTGGCACCTATCTAAGAAAACTAATTTCAGGTGGTTCTGATGAGTAAAAAAATTGATGAGGACCAGATAATTAAATGCCCCGAATGTGGGTCAACACATTTTATAATTGATTATGAAAGGGGTGAAATGATTTGTCAGAACTGTGGTTTTGTTATTGAGGATTCATTCATAGACCAGGGTCCTGAATGGAGGGCCTTTGACAGTGAACAGGAGGAGAAGAGGGCACGAACAGGTGCTCCCATGACCTACCTGAGCCATGATAAGGGCCTTGCAACAGAGATCTCCTGGTCCAATAAGGATTCATATGGAAAAAGGATACCCCATAGGAATAGGGCACAGATCTACAGGGTGAGGAAATGGCATCAGAGGATAAGGGTAAGCAATTCAGCTGAAAGAAATCTTTCAATAGCCCTCCAGGAGCTGAATGCCATATCCAGTAAGATGGGTATACCAAAGGACATAAGGGAGACAGCTGCAGTCATTTACAGGAGGGCGGTGGAAAAGAACCTTATAAGGGGAAGGAGCATTGAAAGTATTGTTGCTGCAAGTATATATGCTGCATGCAGGCAAGTGAATATGCCTAGAACACTCGATGAAGTGGCCAAATCTGCAGAGATAAGCAAGAAAAAGATAGGTAGATCCTACAGGCATCTAACAAAGGAATTGAAACTTAATCTAAAACCAACCTTGCCAACATCATACATAGTGCAGTTCTGCAGCAAGCTAAACCTTGATAAGTCCGTTCAGGATGAGGCAGAAAAGATAATAAGGAAAGCAGGTGAGCTGGGTATAATATCTGGCAAGGGTCCAACCGGTGTGGCTGCGGCAGCAATTTACATAGCATCAACATTAAAAAATCAGATAAGAACACAGAAAGAGATAGCAGAGGTGGCTGGTGTAACAGAGGTAACAATCAGGAACAGGTATAAGGAGATATCAAAGTACCTGGGCATAGAGCTTGAAAATAAGGAAGAGGCTCAATAAAGGTTTATATCATTTAATGCAATTACGTAATCTATGGTAACACCTAAGGAAGTTCATGATATATTGGGTAAAAGGATACTCGTTGACGGATTTGATATGGTTCTTGACCTTGAGAGAAGTAAGGGAGCATGGATATATGATTCTAGGTTTGATAGGAAATTCCTTGACTTCTTTGGTTTTTTTGCAACAAATGCAGTGGGCATGAACCATCCAAAGTTTTTTGACACAGAATTTTTAAGGAAACTCGAAAGGGCCGCCATAAATAAACCCACCAATAGTGATGTTTATACTGTTGAAATGGCGGAGTTTGTTGATACACTTTCTAGGCTTGCAACACCCCCTTATATGAAATACTTCTTCTTTATAGATGGTGGTGCACTTGCTGTTGAAAATGCTCTCAAGACAGCCTTTGACTGGAAGGTAA
>PNIT01000039.1 GCA_002878135.1 Candidatus Aciduliprofundum sp. | reverse complement strand
AAATTTAACACTGAAAAATGGCACCCCATGGGGTCGGTTTTTTTAGGGTGAAATGTTTCAAATTGCCTTGATCAACGAACAACTTTTGAAAATATATTACTAAGCTTGATAAATAAATTTAAAAAATTATGAAAAATTAATTTTTTTAAAAGGATTTCTACTGAGCTTAACTATAATAAAATTTTAAATAGAAGAAAACAATAAATTAAATGGGTAAATTGGCAGGATGAGTTGGATGGAGAGAAAATTCACATTTATTGAACTCTTTGCAGGTGCAGGGGGACTTTCAGAGGGTTTGATTAGAGCTGGATTTTATCCTGTTGCATTCATCGAAAAAGATAAAAATACCTCATTAACGCTCAAAACAAGACTTGCTTATCACTTTTTGAAGGATTCTGGTGAATATAACTTATATCGGAATTATATAAGTGGAAATATTAATAGGGATGTTTACTATAATCAAATTCCGGAAAAAATAATCAACTCCGTTATTAATGAAGAGATTAATGAAGATAATCTGAAATCTATCTTTAGAAAGGTTAAACAGCAGATGTCAATGCTTGATGTGAAAAAGATTGATCTTATTGCAGGAGGTCCACCATGCCAGTCATATTCTTTAATTGGGAGAGCTAGAAATGCATACAATATGAAAAATGATAAGAGAAATTATCTTTTCAAATTTTACGTTCAATTCCTTAAAGAATTCGGCCCAGAAATGTTTATTTTTGAAAATGTACCGGGAATTACTTCAGCAGAAAATGGAAAATTGTGGGCCGATATCAAATCACACTTTTTAAAGAGCGGATATAGTATGGATTTCAGATTACTTAATGCATACGATTTTGGAGTTCTGCAAAATAGAAAGAGGATTATTATAATAGGCTGGAAAAGTGAATATGATTTAAGATTCCCCGAATTTGAAAAGGATAAGAATGTTGAAAAATACAGAATAAAGGACCTCTTTTCTGATCTCCCATCTCTAAGAGCTGGAGATAAATTATACACAGGAAAATACACGTCTAATCCCTCCGGATACATTTCAGAGTACGGCATAAGAAAAGATGATGATATATTAACGTTGCATTTAACTCGCAGTGTAAATGAAAGAGATGGCAGAATATACAGATTTTATATTGAATCATGGTTAAAAGAAAGAAGAAGACCGGAATACGATGAACTGCCTGATGAACTGAAGACCCATAAAAATAGAAAAATTTTCAGAGACAGATTCAAGGTCATTGCTCCCGATCTCCCGTATTCGCAGACCATAACCGCACACCTTGAAAAGGATGGACATTACTACATTCATTATGACATAAATCAGCTGAGATCAATTTCTGTGAGGGAGGCCGCAAGGATACAATCATTCCCGGACAACTATTACTTTGAAGGACCGATGACTTCGATGTTCAGACAGATAGGAAATGCTGTACCACCAATAATGGCGGAGAAGATTGCTGTTGAACTCAGGAAGATGATGGTGATGATATGAAAACGGATCAATTTTTATCTCAAAGAGAGATGGAATACAGAATAAAAATCAATACCATACAGAGAGAATTGCTTAAATGGGGTGAGCATCATATTAAAAATTATCCCTGGAGAATTACCTCAGATCCATACAGAATAACCATAGCTGAAATAATGTTAATCAGAACGCGGGCCGATCAGGTAGAGAAATCCTACCTGAAATTTATAGAGAAATTTCCCGGGTTCCGATCCCTAGCGGAGGCGGATCCTGAAAGGATAAGGTCAGAGCTCCTTTCACTGGGGTTATCCTGGAGAGCTGATCTTATCTACAGACTGGCAAGGGAAATCGTAGAAAGATATGACTGTAAGCTTCCTGAATCTTTCGATGAACTTGTTAAATTGCCCGGAATCGGATATTATACTGCCTCTGCGATCCTATGCAGTATCAAAAATATTCCCACAAACGTTCTGGATACAAATACACTGAGAATAATAGGAAGGGTATTTGGAATGAAGGTAACAGACTCCTCCAGAAGGGATCCTGAATTTAGGAAAATTATCCACGATCTTATGAATTGCGGAAACCCGAGAAAATTTTTATATTCAACCATTGATTTTGCTAGCATGGTCTGTCTTCCCAGAGCTCCAGAGTGTGATATATGCCCTTTGAAAGGCATATGTAATTATTATGGGGGTAGAGGCATACGAGAAAAGAATTGATTGAGGAACTGATAAAGGAGTTATACGGGCCCAGATATGGTCCAGAAGAGGAGGTAATTTTCGATCCTTCAACAGAATACATAATTGGGGCTATAATACCCTTCACTGATATGGAAAAGGTTTCAGATCCAGATTCGGATACTGTTGGTCCATCCGGAGAGTATTCCCTTTCAGAGGATGATTCAGGTGATGATGAATATTTCACCGTTGCGGAGGGCAATTTAAATCCGAGAATGAAGGCCCATACCTTTGGCCTATCATTCACCGTCCAGGGTAATAAACAGAAATTGGAGATATGTATCACATGGGGGAACTATGTAAAGATAAAGAATAATTCCGGAGCAGATGTATGGAAAAGGAGTCCAAAGAAATTTTACCTAGAACGGGAATTAGGAGAGGATAAAGGAGAATTGAAGGAATGTCTAGATGAAAAGAAAAACATATATCTTAAGGTGGAAAAAAACAGAATAATGGATAAGGGTGATTATTATAGAATAAGAATTAGTCTAGTAAACGGTATACATGTCGATGGTAAAAATCATAAAGAGATGATTGAAAACACCATATTTCAACCTTCTATCCGTGTAATCGTTGGGAAAGGAAAAATAGTATCCTTCCCTCCATCCTACGGTGCAGATGGGTCCAAATCAAATGACCTTTTATTTTTGTACAGAAAAAAACCTGTCATTGGAAGGGGACACATGTGTTCCGCCATCTGGAAAGAAATAGACTATTGGAATAAGATCAATCAAAAAATATTGTGGGCAGATGGAATTCATTTTGGAGAAGAGTGCGGGAGGTTTTTTAATTGTGACATAAGGACAGAGTTCATACCACTATATCACATTCCCAATCCGGAATTTTCATGGAACGACAGATACGGGGTAAAACCGGAACTTTCCACATCAAAGCTCTCGGAAATGTGGGATGCAAAGGAAATTGAACAATACTTGAAACCTCTGATTGAAGGTTACCAGATGTGGATAAGAGAAAATTATAATGAGATAAATTTAATGGCAGCAGACGAAAAAAAGCTTGCCACTAAATTTATTGAATATCAGGAAAAACTCCTAGACAGAATGAATAAGGGTATTGATATACTCCTAAAGGATCAGGATGCCAGATTATCATTCTGTTTTGCCAATAAAGTCATCCTGCAACAGCATATCTGGAAGCAAAGACCCTCCTCAGAAAAGGATGGAGATTTTATATGGAGACCATATCAGCTGGCGTTCATACTTGCTACACTGGAATCAATATATAACCCTGATTCCAAGGACAGAGAGATTATAGATCTCCTTTGGATTCCGACGGGAGGTGGAAAAACCGAAACATACCTGGCCATAATGGCATTCGATATGGCCTACAGGAGGAGAAGAGAACTGAGGAATGGAAAAAATGGCGGTGGCACCGCAATAATAACGAGATATACCCTGAGATTGCTGGCCATACAGCAATTTAGAAGGCTGATTTCAATGATAACTGCCGCCGAATACTTAAGAATAAAGAAGACATCGGACGGTCTTAGGGGCTGGAGACCGGAAAAATGCACTATAAAGGAAGATCTACCATATGGATCTTTGAGGTTCTCTGCCGGAATATGGGTCGGCGGTTCCATAACCCCCAATCATCTCCGGAAACAGGGAAATGCTATAGATGTACTCTCCGGTAAAGATGGTGAAGGAGAACCTGCGCAGATCATCAGATGTCCGGCCTGCGGCACATATCTTTCTGTGCCAGATTCAGGATTACCTGCGGGGGAGAGTATCTATATTACGTTATATTCGGGGGATTCTGAGCAGGATATGGAGGAGAAAATAAAAAATATACCCGATTTAAATCACAGTGAAGTTAGGAAAGTGGGTGATCTATGGGTAGTCTTACTGAAATTTAATAAAATTAAAAAACCCGAGGAAATAGATGATGCTTTCAGAAATCTACCTGAGTTAAATCATGATATGCTCAATTTCAGGGTTTCCAGACCCGGATACTTCAAGCTGAAGCCAGAACCGGGAAGAAGGAATAACAAACCCAGGGATTTCGAAATCTACTGCCCCAATCCGGATTGCGAACTAAACAGGCAAATTGAATATGTGGAGGGCGTTCCTGAAAATTTTAAAGATGGAAATGATGTATCCAGGCGTGATAATAAATTATCCGATGGTCTCGTTCAAAGAATACCTGAATTGCCATTTGGCGGGGACAGGGTTCCCATACCAGCCTACACTGTTGATGAACAGATATACAGCAGATGCCCGACAATCATAGTTAGTACTGTTGATAAGATAGCAAGATTATCCTTTGAACCGAGGGCAGCATCCATTTTCGGTAATGTAGATAAATACAATGTTTTCTACGGTTACTATCGTAAAAATCCCGATATTCTACCAGAAGATTGCACAGAGCAGGCGAAGAACCCCGCAAACGCAATCGATATAAAGCCCTTTTCTCCGCCGGAGCTCATAATTCAGGATGAGCTTCACCTGATCGAGGGGCCCATAGGTAGCCTGTTCGGTCTCTATGAAATTGCACTTGAGGGAATCATTAGAGAAACCGGTATAATACCGAAATACATAGCATCCACTGCCACCATCAAAGATGCTGAAATTCAGGTAAAAAATCTTTTTGCAAGGGAAGTCTTTCAATTTCCTCCACATGGGCTGGATGCCGATGATAATTTTTTTGTAAGATATCCCGGAGATGATCAATCATGGGACGAGGATAGACCCGGAAGAATCTATATGGGGGTTTATTCGCCCGGAATGGGTCCTCTCACACCGCCGATTAGGATATGGGCAAGGCTTCTTGCATATACAAGAAATAAATACAATGATAGAAATATAAAATATTACTGGAGTATAGTTGAATACTTTAACTCTCTCAGGGAACTTGGAGGAGGAAGGGCAATTTACCGGGCGGACATATACGAGAGATTCGGACAGATTAGTCCTAATAAAAACCTATCCTTTGAATATGAAAATATAATGGAACTGTCAAGCAGGATCAATTCGACCGATCTTCCCGCCCTTATAGATAAACTTGAAAAATGGGACGATGCAAACATCAATGCCAACCCTGATGCTATTTTCACGACATCAATGTTCGGAACAGGGATAGATATCCCACACCTCTCTCTCATGATCGTTAACGGTCAACCCAAAACTACGACCCAATATATACAGGCCACAGGAAGAATAGGCAGAAAACAGGGGGGCTGGTAATTGTTTTTTTCAGGGCCGGAAGGCCACGTGATCTTAGCCATTATGAGTTGTTTCCGGCCTATCATATGAAAATCCTAATGGAAGTTGAACCATCATCGGTATCTCCCTTTTCCGAAGGGTCACTTGAAAGGGGATCCGGACCTGTTATGGTGGCCTTTCTCAGAAATATGCGTGGAACCGGGATGGAATGGCATAATGATGACGGGAAAATAATTTTAAATGATGATAAAAAGGTTAATGATGATCTGAATCTCTTTGAAAAAGTCGTTGAAAAAAGACTTACTAAAATATATGAAAATGATCAAAATAAAGGTTCAACTAAAATAAAAGAGGTTCGAGAATATTTCCGTACTCAGATAGATAGATGGAAATTTATAGCACGGAAACTGCATACCGATGGAAATGAAATTTCGTTTGTGGAATACCCATATAAACAACCTAAAAAGAACGTAGTACTGGGAGATCCATATCATGAAAAATCAGGCCTTACTGTAGTTTTCAGAAATTCACCGCAGTCCCTGAGAGAGATTGAAGAAACAGTTGGATTTTGGATGTGATGCGCATGGGAAATGAATATGTACAGCACATTAGAAGATCACAGCTGGTCCTGACTTACGGGCCCGGCGCAATCATAGAAGGCAGAAGTGGACCGAGATTAATCCCTTCTTTTAACAATGGGCTTGGAAATCTTTACAGCAAAAATACATTTGAAAGATATGAAATTTCAGATAGCAGGGCAAGAACCGCAATCAAAAATATAATGAACAATAATAATGTCAGAATTTTTTCCATACCGACAAATCCCTCACTAGGTAAAGCCTCAACGGAGGGAATCTATGATACATATCTTTTTCCCGGGTGGAGCATATGCTACGGCAAGAATGGTAATCACCGACCCATTCTCTATAAAGGTACCGAATGCCCCGTATGCAAGAATAATGAAAATTCATCTCCAGTGAGATTCGTTGCGGCCTGCATCGAGGGGCATCTTGATGACGTTGACTGGGATTTTGCTGTGCATTACGAAAGTGGCCATGATAATAAATGCAGACCGGAGTATTATTACTGGGAATCTACAGGTAGTTCACTTCATGATATAAAGATCAGATGTCCAAGATGTGGTCGCGAAACAACCATGAAAAGGATTTATGACATAAAATTTCCATGCACCGGCAGAACACCCGAAAAAGAAGCAAAGAGATCTCCTTTGGGTAAAAGTCACGTCTTCATCCCGATGGAGAAGAGGCATCCAAAGACATGCAAATCTCCCATGAGGGTTATTCTCAGACAATCTAGCTCACTGCGCATTCCATTTACATTAACCTTTTTGACCATACCGGATTTCGATAATAAAATATCCAATATTTTACAAAGAAATAAAATACACGATATTCTAGTAACCATGATGAATTCACCGAGTAAACCTGATGAAAAAATATTTATCGAATGGCTGAGAAATATGAAAAATAATGGGCAGATTACCTCTGAGGAATTCGATGAAATTGAGGGTTATATTGAAAAAGACGGTTATGATAAATTTCTGGAGAAATTCAATAGACTACATTCAGATAATAGGAATTTCATGGATTTTATTTATGAGGAGTATGAGTCCTTAATATCCGGTCCACGAAGCACAGAAAACTTCAAGATGGAGCCACCAGAAAATTATACAATAAAAGAACCAGAATTGTACCTGAAAGTTTATCCGATAAAAATTCTTAAAACAGTAACTGTTCAGACAGGTTATTACAGGATGCCCTACACACCTGAAGATATCAGTGAAAATAATAAAAATTATCCTAAAATTAACAGTATAGGCACTTCATTTACAGGAGAGCAGGATATATGGTATCCGGGTTTTGAGGGTAAGGGGGAGGGTATTTTTATAACCTTTCAGGAGGGAAAAATTCCAGAAATTAAAAAATATCCTGCTTATGCGGAATGGCTTGAAGGAGAACCGGTAAAAACTCCGGATAATATATGGGGAGATGTAGTGAAAAATCCAATTTTTGTCTGGCTTCATACACTATCTCATGCTGTAATAATGGAAATCTCCCTGAATGCAGGCTATTCCTCATCTTCCATAAGGGAAAGAATATATGTCAGCAGGGGAAAGGATAACGGTGGAATATTGATTTACACCTATTCCCCCGGGAGCGACGGAAGCATGGGAGGTCTATCCGAAACCGCATATGATTTCGGGAATATACTTGAAAGAGCCTATGAAAGAATCAGGTACTGTTCTAATGATCCCCTGTGCAGGGATGTGAGAAGAAAACAGAATATGGAAATCGGGGCAGCCTGTTACAGCTGTCTAATGATTTCTGAAACCTCCTGCGAACACAGGAACAGGTGGCTGGACAGGCACATTATCCTCGGGGATTGATATGATGAATGTTACTCTGGTTGTTTCAGGTGAAAGATGGGTGGGATACGGTCTCAGATCCTTTTCATCTGTTTTGGAAGAAATGATTTCGGACGCAAAATGGGAGATAGTTTTTACTGCATACATGATTTCTGATTTAAAAATTCTTGAAAATTTGAAGAGAGCCCTTTCAAAGGGAATTTCCGTGGAAATTTTTATTTACAAACCTGAGGAATCCGGTCCATCGATTGTTGACCGGATTTCAATGATGAAAAGGGATTACGATAATCTTACTGTTCACATGATAAGAGATCATGTACTGCACGCAAAGGTGATCATAGTTGACCAGTCACTAATTTTGCTGGGATCTGCGAACCCCACTTTAAGCGGAATGGTAAGGAATTATGAAATTGGTCTTTTCCTGAGGGACGAGAGTCTTGCACAGAAGATCCTTGAACTATTGAGGGGAATCATATGATGGGAAGAAAATACTATCATGTTTATCCTACCTGCCCCAACAGATCCTGCAATGAACCACATAAATCAGGTGCTTTTCTAGAAATAAATGATGACCATCTAAGATGCACAGGTTGTGGAACCTGCTTCAGGGAAACCCTAGATCTCTTAACATCCGGAAAATTCAATAAAACCCTTCATGCTATTCAGAACTTTTTCCCCAGTGATGATAAGGAATTCCTTGAAAAGTTCAGAAAGTTGAAAATCCCCTGGGAGGTCAGGCTAAATCCGATAGAAGCCAGTTATGTTGAATGGTTGCGCAGTACGGAAAACGGAAAATTTCTGATCACATGGCCGGCCGACGAGGTAAGATTCGTTCCCATACTGGTCGCTGAGTATCTGATGGATAGGCCTGAGAAAAGTGCTGCAATCGTAGGAAATATTGTTAAAAATTCCACCAAAGACAGATTCATAAGATCACCGGCAGTGAATGAGATATACAATAACATAATTTTCCTTGAAGATTCTGAAAATTTGAAGGGATGTTCTGATCGTGAAATTTTTAGGGAATGCCGAGATCTGGATTACAGATACCTGATAAAGAAATTGAGGGTCGTTCGATGTAGAATTAAAAGGACTGGGAAACCGGGTTACTACAGTGAAAAAATATGTTATGAAACATTTAGAAAATGTAAGAATCGCTGCATTAGGGAACTGAATGAACTGGGCAGAAATTCAATCAGATTCATCGAGGAAAAGAGATTTCAGGGGGAAAAAACTGTGAGCTGCATCAACAAAGATGGTCTCTTCGATATAGCCCTTATTGAAGAGGAGGAATGGAGTACAAAAAGAATAAACTACGATAAAAATTTTCTTTGGACGGTACTGCTAAATGCCAACAAACTGAGACATTTAACCAAAATAGTCCCTCCGGTTCTGATTACTGATCCAATAGAATATGAAACCGAAAACAAGAGGCTCTTCCTTATATCGGAGAATCTGGATGTAGAAAGTATATTGGGAATATTGAATGAGCTGAAACCCGATCTGATAATATTCCAGAATTTTGATGATTTCATGGAAGACTGTCTGTTTGAAGTTAAAAAAATGGAATTTTTAAAGGATTTCCTAAAAGATTTCAACAATTCTATAATGCTTCTGTTCTCGACCAGAAATGATTACAGACAACTATATAATATAAATTCAGAGAAACATTCAGGGGTGGGAATCAGCATCAGGGACCTCAACATCATACCTCATACATGGGACTCACCAAAAATAGTTAAAAAGATCCTTGAAGTTAATGGATTCGAAAAAGACCACTATTACTCACCTCTATCCTCCATAATAAGAGATCCTGAAAAGGACATTAAGTTCCCGGAGATTGAATATGTGGACGCAGAAAAACCCATTGATCTCCTTGATGATGTGATACAGGAACTCAAAGATGCTGTGGACCGGGGCCTTTTGGATCGGGCAGTCTTTGAGGACTATGAAATGTATTTGAAGAACCTTAAGAAAACTCCACTGATGATCAGGGGGGACTATACAGAACCACACGTTTTTTCCCAGAATGGCAGAAATTCAGGTAAAATAACGTTTGATAGCTTAATGAACAATCTGGAATCACTGTTGGATAGGGAAAAATATGAGAGAATAACAAATATTTTCAGATCGATTTTTGGTATGGAGTTTTCAGATATAAATCCGATCTTTAAGAAAATGATCCAGAAGATTGAGGAAATGATAAATGCGGAAAATGTCCAAATTATTATTTCCACCAGTAAAAAAGAGAAATCCGGATTAAATAAATTACTGAAGGATAAATTAAAGGACAGTATATGGGAGAGATATATACATGTAGTCACATGGGATGAGATCACAAGATCTGAAATTTTCACCGACAAAAATAAAAAAATTTTCATCATTTCCACCACCATTCCACCATTCAATTATTCACTTGCATTTTCAGCTGCCGATAAATTGATTTTCATAGGAAGTAAAAAATATCTGGATAAGATAGAGAGTAGGATAAATTATAGATTGGATTTTCCAATCTATTTCATAAAAGAAGATGAACCTGCCCCTAAACTGCTGAAGGATGTTATGAAAGATCTAAACGTTCCGCCAAATGAAAGAATCCAGGAAATTCTGGGGGAATTAAAATTTGAATATCAGGAAGAACTGAAAAGGAGTAATGCTGTAGAAAAAAATTATGAATATTCCAAACTAAAAGTAGGTGAAAATGCCCTTCTTTTAATAAACGATGAAAACAGGGGAATTTTTATTCCGGAGGGTGTTTCCATAATATTCCGAATCAACAACAGGATAGAGGAATTTAACAGTGAAGATATTCTGGAGAATAAAAATATGCTGGAAGACCTGAAGAACAAGGAGATATTACTGGATAAAAGAGGTCTATACATTTCCTTCAGGTGTATATTTATCAATCTGATGATGCATCACGGCAGGAATATAAGATTCAGGAAGGGGCCCTATACATGGTCTAATTTCATTGATCTTCTTGAGGATTCCACACGATGGTTGAACCTAATAATAAGTGCCATCGAAAGATATTCCATTACAAATAATATTTCTTTCGATGAGGCGGAGGAGTATATTGCTAGATTGATATCTTCACTGGATATAACAGCCCGCAATCCACATTATATAAAAACCTGGTGGAAAATACATGAAGAAGTTGCAACAGAAAATGGAATCTTTAGAATTTACAGGATTGAGCATCCAAAAAACCCTCACGATATGGAAAAGATTTTTGGGGCATTATTTGATCTATTCCCCAGTTTAAAATCAGAGGATTTTGATCCTTTAAAAAGCTACGCTGCCGCAATTTTAATCCAGCATTTCAGAACATCCCTATTAAAGAGAAACAAGGGGGAAATTGAAATGAATTTACTTGGTTTATATGATCTTGTAGAACAAAATTTGGAGAAAAAAATTAAGAGTTTAAATGCTTCCAAAATTGTTTATGCAACAAAATGCAAAATCGTAAAGGAAGTAGAACCATATGTTTTGGTTGAGAATTATAGGGATTTCATAGAAAAATAGAATTGTTATAAGATCTTCTATTAAACCTTGGAATTAAAGAATTAACATTCTTCCAATATTCGATATATTCGTCCACGAATTTTTCTTCAAATATTCTTTCCTTTTTCCCAGTGAGCAACTTAAAGAGGGAATATGTGAGGAATGGAACTGGTATCAGAAGAATGGGACCCATTATCAAGATTAAGGCCGGAATTATAAAAATTATGGCAGAAAAATATATTGGGTTTCTTGTGTATGCATATGAACCATTTTTAACAGGGATCCCTCTCCTAAATCCGTCGATCAATTGATGCAATGAAAGAAGAATTATTGAAAGACCTATGGTCAAAAGTATTATTCCAGTAATATGTAAAAACTCCAAAGAAAAATGCAATCTCAATAATAGTAAAGATTTATAGATTCAAGTAAAAGAACCATTGAACCTGCTATAATCGCAATAATGTGACCCACGCCCCAGTAACCTGTGAATTTACCCATCTGGTAATTTTCCATAACCTCCGTAATTAAAAATATTTCTTTGATATGATGAGATAATTCCTTTAAAATTTTTATATTCTTTCATTTTTAATATCAGTATGAGATTCTGTCTGGGTTCAGATATACATGGTAACCTTAGATCCCTGAGATATTTTCTTAAAGTATCACAATCAATAAAATGTGATACGGTCCTTCTGGCGGGGGACCTTGCATCCTGGCAGGACGAAACATCCATATTTTCAATATTCAGGGAATTGAATGATTCAGGTCTAAGAATAATTGGAGTTCTGGGGAACAGTGATTCTGAAAATGAAATTGAAATAGCAAGGGATTATGAAAATATAAGGATTCTTCATGGGAATTCCCTTACCATTGATGATATAAACATAATAGGTATATCCGGGATCCCTGTTTCAAACATGCACGGATCATTTTTTTCTTTGCCCGAATCCAGAATTTTAAGGATGCTATCGGAGGCGTATGAAACCCTGGATCATAAAAGGCATCTCATATCAATATCGCATGTACCTCCCTTCGGAATACTGGATAGAACAAAGTATGGTGAACATGTAGGTTCAAGGGCGGTTAAAAGATTCATAATTAAATATAAGCCGGATGTACATCTTTGCGGACATGTGCATGAGAGCAGGGGTATTGAAAATTTCTATGATTCGATAATTATCAATGCCGGGCTGATGCACAGGGATGATCCAGTTTATTCATTGGAGATTGATGAAAAAATTGAGGTGAGAACAATTAAACCATCATTTTAGATCTTTTCATTCATTCAATTTTTTTTTGCTATGACTTAAATCTCATGATTACAGATTAAATGGGATCTATCTCAGGTATTTTATCAATAAGTCCCCTCTCCTTCGCTATTTCATGAACCCTCCTGATTGCCCTAATTCCATTTTCACCCATGTCATATATTGATCTGCATCCATCAAGGAAATTTTTAAAATCACTGGGATCCGCACCTTTTGCAAGGTTCATTGCGTATGAGAATGCCTCTTCCCGGTGACTTCTGGCATATTCAATGGATTCCTGAAAGGTTTTCCTTATTTCCACTGCCTCCTCAACACTATAATCTCTCTTCAACACGTATGAGCCCATGGGCATCGGTATGTCCCCTGCCTCCCTTTTCCATTCCTCCATGATATCCGCTATTTTTATCAGGTTATACCTCCTGTAGGCACTTGTCAATGCTGGGCCTGGAATTAAAAGACCGATGTCCGCATCTCCATTAATGACGGCATCCATTATTCTATCAAATCTGAATATTACCTCTTCCTTTGCCTTGAAAAATAGCCTGTAATAAAAGTATCCACTGAATGACCTTCCAGGTATCGCAATCCTCAAATCACCTATCTCATCCTTCCTGTATCTTTTCTTTGAGACTATTATTGCACCAACATCCGACCTCTGTGTGCTCCCCGATCTAAGTATATAGTAATGATCGGCAACCTTCCAGTAATTGACTGAGGAGATGGCACTCAATTCAACATCCATCTTCTCAATGACCCTCCTGTTCAGGGTATCAAATTCCTCATAGCTTGGATCTATCTTAACTCTGGATTTCAGCTCACCAGAATTAAAGCCATAAACGAGGAAGTATGCATGAACAGGATCATAATAATGGTAAGATTTTATTTCCATCCCATAATTGCTCATGGTCATCCCAACATATGAATTGAAAAATAAAGTTTAACCTTAACATTTTAACATCAATGAAGGAGAGATTTTTTGAATCAAAGATGTGATTTAATGTTTTTTTGAAAAATTACCTTAAAATTATGTATTTCATCTTCCAAGGACTTAATATGACGGTCTGGCCGGAAAACTTTGATTCATATTTACGCCATAGCCTGAAATCCCATATGCTTGCCCAGAATATCACATACCTGGTTTTACACCTATCCACCAGATTTATGGCGGATTCAATTCTCTTCCTTAACCTCATCTCCGGATGCCATTCATCAGCCTGCAGTATCCAGAATGATGGTTCTATAAATACCAGAAGTTTATCCCTGCAATTCCCCCTACTTCCATACCTGGGGGGTATAACATTTATTTCCCCTCCATGTTCCTTTTCAAAAATGGGTCCCAGAGGATCTATCAGCCTCCTGTGTATAAAAGGATAATCCCAGAGCCAATCATCATCTGGAAAATTTTCATCAATAGAATTTTCAATCTCAGCCAGATCTTTCAAAATTTCCCTTACCTTCTCGGGCAATTCCCCCTCCATTTGATCCCTGACTGGCATTTTATTCACCGGAAATAAGATTGAATCCATGCTATTAATATTTTTCTGAAATCTTCTGGATATTTGTAAATTCAGTAGATGATGAAAATTTTCCTGTGTGATTTTCCTGTCAGGATAAAATAATTTTAAGTATTTCAACTATATATAAATGTGATAATGCTTGAATGAGAAGGGTGATTCTACTGAAAAACACGGTAGAGGAAAAAGGTTGCTTGTAATAGGCATAGGGGAAGGTACATCTGAGGTTCTTAAAAGGTATTATACATTCAAGGACAGGAATGTCAACACCCTGGCAATTGGAACAGACCCTTCACACCTTTTACAGATGCTTGCAGATAAAAGATTCTACATCGGAAATAATCCGGTAAAAGGTCTGCCATCAATAAGCCCGAAGAAGGGGGAATTACTTGTACTGAAAAGCAGGGAAAGCCTCAGGCCCCTCCTAAAAGGATACAGATTTATAATAATCTTGACCGGCCTTGGTGGAGGCACAGGAACCGGTGCCGCCCCTGAGTTGGCAAAAATTTTAAAGAGATTGAATCCAAGGAGTAAAATTGTGGGTCTTGTTACCCTTCCGTTTGAACAGGAAGGAATAGTACGTAATGAAAATGCCATAATGGGTCTGGATAAAATGAGAAGAGTCTGTAATTCTACAGTTGTAATACAGAATTCCAGCATATTGAAATTATTGAATAGGCCTCGCCTCAATGAAGCATTCGAGTTCCTTGATGACATTCTCCTTTTGACCCTTGACAGGATAGTTAATATCCTTCTCTATCCAAATTCCTACCATCTGAAATGCAAAGATGTTTCCAGATTCTTTTCCGGAAGGAGTATAACGATGGTGGGTATTGGTAGTTCCAACAACCTTTCAGAAAACATATACTTCGCATTATTGGATTCACTGAATTCACCTTTGCTTTACTGCGATAAACAGAATGCAATAAAGGCATTATTTTTACTGGAAGGAAAAGATATTTCAGTACGAAAAATAAAAGAAGCCATTTCCAGAATAGGCTTTAGATTCAATGGCAGAACAAGGATAATGATAGGATACAGAAATGATGAGGAACTTGAAGCCTCCGCTAAGTCAATGGTTTTTCTGAAATTTAAGCTTGCATACATTTATAAGGTCGAGGATAAAAGTTATTCAAGATAATATTCTATTATAGGGCTGACAATTTTTGATTATATGATAAAAAAATAGAGAAAATAAGGAATTCACCAAATTCAGATAGGTTAATTTTTTTATTAGAACATTCAATATATCTTTGCAGTTTTATTCAATTCCTCTCCCCTTCTTCTTAAAATCTCCCTCAATTTTTCTACATCCCTTGGCATTGTAAAAATGAGCGCAATGAACAATATGCCGCATATAATCCATGCGATCACACTCACCAGGATAATTGCATACTGAAGTGATACTGCCTCCCCGAGGATTCCACCCATCAGGGGTGCTACTGAGCTTCCTAGTTTTCCGAAGATGTTCAGGTATGCTGTGGCGCTTCCCCTCAATTCAGGCTCAGTTATATCCATTACAGC
>PNIT01000153.1 GCA_002878135.1 Candidatus Aciduliprofundum sp. | reverse complement strand
AAAATGTCAAAAATACAAGGATGTATCCATTTTTGAAGGAAATGGCAGAGACAAGAGCGATCAACAGGGCTTTGCGTCTTTTTACGGGCTATGGTGGGACAAGCTTTGAAGAGCTTCCAGACTCAGAAATAGAAGAGAATGAATAAACAAAACTTTTTATATTTTTTGTGTATAAGAAAAATTGTATGGATCAGAAGAATCAAATATTTAGTTTAATCGAAAAAATCCGTAATATTACAACTCCTTATGAATATCGCATTTTTCCAAAAGTATTCGAGGCACAGCTCAAACAGTTATCCCCTCAGGATTATGAGAATGTAATGAGGGAATATGATAGAAAAAAGAGTGTGCTATCTCAAGAAAATATGCGGGCTGAAAATGTATATCAGCTTGGTCTGTATCATTTGTATCAAGCGTTTTCTGATGATAAAAGGATTGTGCAGCTGGCCAATTCATTATTTTCCATCCTAAGCTATTATCAGGAAAAGGCAGACCAAAATAAAATATCTCTATACGCTGAATTAATGAGAGATGTATATAAATATGGATATTTTGTGCAATTATTCGGTTTTCCAATAGGTGCAAAAAAGAAGCCAGCTGTACAGATAGAAGAGAAAAAAGAGGAGGCACCAGCCGAAAAAAAGAGGGAGGAATTGCCTGTCGTAGCACTCCCACCTGAAATATTTGATAGGATTTCGAATATAGAAGAAAAAACGGAGACAATACAGGAAACGCTACAAAAACTGATGGACGAACTGAAAAGCATTAAGACACAGCAACCATCCCCACCACCACAGCCAGTAACTGCACCAGCTGAATCAAAACCACCAGCACCAAAGAGAGCTCCAAGGAAATTCCCTGTAGAAATAACAACATTATACGATATGTATATAGGAAATAAAAGGACACCGATTAATCTTTCGGTTTTCGCAAAGTTTCTGGAGAATCTCAAAAAGTATTATCCAGAGAAAACGGTTCAGATGAACGATCTAACTGGTCTGATGGATGAGGTTGACTGGAAGGAAATTAAACAGGCCATAGCAAGGAATAAGGGAATATCTGAGGCGTTCTCATCTGCACTGAATGATCTTTTCAGAAAGGTTCCTCCAGAAGTTATGCCAGAAAGCATGGAAGAAAAAAAGCTACAAAAAATAGAGGCAACATCAGAAATAGATGCAAAAGCAAAGATATATTCTGAGATGCTGTCTCAGGTGCTTGACCAGTATAGGACTGCGGAGGAAAACAATGACATTGATGAAATGAATGAAATAAAGACTGTACTGGCAAGGGTGTGGAATATTGGCACGGATGAGGAACTGGCTGAGGCAATGGCGGATCCATACGCATACATAATAAAGCATAAAGAATACTTCTTTGGTGGTGTATAATGTTTGAAAATGAATGGGATAGGCTTCAGGATGAGACGGTCTTTCAGGCAAAAGAACTTACGGATGAGCAGAAGAAATATTTAAATGACATAATAAATAATATAATTAATTCTATAAAATCATCTGTAGTGGTAATAGAGGATAAGGCCATTCCAGTTTCAAGTTTCAGAAACTATTTACTGCAGAAATTCTATCAGGGAGAGAGGCTGGAAAATATCAAATGGGTAACAATAGAACAGTATAGCAGGGGGCTGATAGCACAGAGAACCCTGACGGGTGGGATAGAGTATACCTTCAAGGTAGAGCATGAAAAGAGGGACGAGAGCAAAGAAGCAGCAGGCTATTTCCCGCCCACACAAAAGACAATAGAAGGGGAAATGAAGAGAAGAACTACGGTAAAGCAAAAATTCTTTGAACTGGAGCAAAAGTTCGTTGGACTGCCACAGCTGTATGAACATCAGGAAGA
>PNIT01000167.1 GCA_002878135.1 Candidatus Aciduliprofundum sp. | reverse complement strand
TTAACATTAAAATTATTTAAATCATCATTATTTTTAAATATTGGAAGGTGATGAAATTACATGCGTGATTTTAACCTTAACATCAAGAGCACGCTATACTACCCAATGAGAAATTTCCCTGAAAGGGAAATAGTTTACAGGAATGAAGAGAGGATTTCATTTGGAGAATTTTACCACAGAATAAGAAGAATTGCCTGGGGTTTGATGAGCATAGGTGTAAGGCAGGGTGATACTGTTGCTGTGATTGACTGGGATACCTTGACATATCTTGAGGCATACTATGCTGTTCCAATGATAGGTGCAACATTGCATACAGTGAACATAAGGTATCCACCGGAGACCATGCTCTACACAATGGACCATGCAGGTGACAGATATGTCATCCTCAATGAGGAGTTCCTATCATTGATAATGGGAAATATGGAAAAACTGAAAAATATAAATTATTTCATAGTAAAGGGTAGGAATTATGATGGTAGGGGATTCAAAAATATTGTTGATTATGATTCCCTTTTAAAAAATTCAGATGAATATGATTTTCCAGAAATAGATGAGAATACAAGGGCCACCATATTCTACACATCCGGCACAACGGGTATGCCCAAGGGGGTGACATTCACCCACAGGAACATCGTTTTGCATGCCATATCTCTTGCCCTGTCCCTTACAAGGGAGCCCTTGAACCTGAGGGATGATGATACATTCCTTGGGCTTGTTCCATTCTTTCATGCACATTCCTGGGTATTTCCATACGTGGCTCTCATGCTTGGAAATAAGTTGGTACTCCCTGGAAGATATGATATGGAAAAGATTCTTGAGATCATGAAAAAAGAGGAGGTAACAGTCTCCTACATGGTACCCTCCGTACTTTATATGCTCCTAAGCACACCCAGAATAGAGGATTATGCTGATTTTCTGAAGGGCCTGAAGGTAATAATAGGTGGTGCTGCTCTCCCGTTAGGTCTGGCTAGGAGGGCCAGGGATCTTGGAATAAAAACAATTGGTACTTATGGCCTCTCAGAAGCAGGACCTGTTGTGACCGTCTCATACCATAACAAAAAAATAAGGGAGGCAGATGAAAATTACAGGTGGGAACTTGAGAATGCACCCGGAATTCCACTTCCACTGATGCACCTGAGGGTGGTTGACAGGGATTGCAGGGATATACCCTGGGATGGAAGGAGCATTGGTGAGATTGTCATAAGGTCACCCTGGTTAACGAGTGAGTATTATAAGGATCCTGAAAGAACTGAAAAACTGTGGGAATGCGGTTGGATGCACACCGGCGATCTCGCCACAGTAGATCCACTGGGTTATATACACATTGTTGACAGGGAAAAGGATGCTATCAAGAGCGGGGGTGAGTTCATTCAATCTCTGCTCCTTGAAAGCATAATTTCAGAAATCCCCGGAATAGGGGAGGTGGCTGTGGTGGGAAGGCCGGATCCAAAATGGGGTGAGAGACCCGTGGCATTCGTTACACTAAAGTCCAGGGTTGAGAAGGAGAAAATATATAAACATCTTAAAAGGTACGTTGAAATGGGGAAAATACAGAAATGGTGGATCCCTGATGATATTATATTCATTGATTCAATGCCTAAGACCAGCACAAATAAGATTGATAAAAAAGAATTGAGGAAGATTCTGTCTTCATGATTTTTTATGAAAAACATGTACTGTGAAATACTAACATGGCTAAAATTTTGAAATACTTGGAATTCCACCTTTTTCAAAACTTGCCCTTAAAATGTTTTTTATATGCTTGTAAATATTTATGTTTCTATGCAATTTGCCTATGCCTTTCATTAAAGGATATCAGAAATATATTGTAATGTTCTTCGAGATAATCAAGGTCAATCATTTATGATTA
>PNIT01000132.1 GCA_002878135.1 Candidatus Aciduliprofundum sp. | reverse complement strand
ACAGGATTAAACGTGAAAATTGATGACCTTGTTATTAAAAATTAGGGAGATTAAGTAAGAAAAATGAGACACCCTATAAAAAAATAAAAAAATTTATTGATATTTTACCTTTTTTGATGCCTTGAATACGAATTTCTTCTTCTGAGGAACGTTTATAACTGCCTTTGTCCTTGGATTCTTTGCCTTCTTTGCCTTCTGCACTTTCCTCATGAAAACACCGAACTGCTTAATTGCCACCTTATCTCCCTTGTTAACCCTGTCTATTACTTCCTTGAAAAATGCGTCAAGCACAGCCTTCACATTCTTCTCAGATACATTTGTCTTTTTGGCAATCACTTTTCTGAGCTCTGTAATTCCTACCATATTTGTACACCTCACTTTAGATATTAACGAATTTCTATATAAACTTTGCTTGAAAAATCACCAAAATAGCCCATGTAGAGACCCTTAGAAAAAATATTTTAAAATAGATTTTTTTTGAAAAATATTATGATTTTGCGGAGATTATTTCCTGTACGAGCTTTGCACCCAACATTGATGTAATTCCATTGTCAAAAGGCGGTGAAATCTCAACTATATCCGCACCTACCATCCTTTTTCCAAGATTATTGATTATATATGCAACATCCCAGGGTGTCAGACCCATTGGCTCAGGTGTTGCAACACCTGGAGCAAACGCAGGATCTATTCCATCCATATCAATTGATAGATAAACATCTCTTCCCTTTAGAAAATCCTCAATCTTTGTAAATATACTTTCTATGCCCTCTGAGTGTACCTCCCAGCTAGGAATGTGCATGAATTTTTTGAAATATTCTGAGGAGTACTCCTCCAGGGAGACAGATCTCACACCTATGGAAATCACCCTTTTTTCACCCAGTACCTCGAACGATCTCCTTGCAACACATGCGTGGCTGTACTTTAATCCAAGGTACTCATCCCTGAAATCTGAATGCGCATCAATGAACATGAGTACAACATCGTCCCCAAGTACATTGGGAACCCCAGCTGTGATTGAATGTTCTCCACCCAGCATTATTGGAAACTTTCCATCCCTGAATATGCCTTCAATGGTAAATCTTACCTCACCCACAACATCCTCAACATTACCCATCTCTTCAAGATCCCCCATATCATGTATCCTCGCTTTCCTCATATCCTTTTTATGCCAGTAAACGAATGATTCAAGGTTCTTTGAAGCTACCCTGATGGAGTTAGGAGCATACCTTGAACCAGGTCTGAAGCTCGTTGTACCGTCGAATGGAACACCGAATATTACGAAATATGCATCACTATAATCGTACTCAGAATCAGCAAACTTCAAGAGGGAGGGCATCTCAACTCTTCATTATCTTTCTTTTACCCATTGCTTCCCAGTACTGTACCTCCTGCCCCTGCTGCAGGGATCCCTTGAGTTCTTCCGGTATTGGCAGTTCAAATGTTTCAAATGTTGTTGTATCCATTATCTGTGCCATGTCGCCCATTATGGAAATTACCTGCCCCACCTTCTTATCTATGATGGGGCTCTTCACCTTATGCTTCACTGGATAGACAACGCTCCTCTTCTGATTATCAAAGACACCAATTGCAACTATCCTTGCCTTAGCCTCTCCATGCTTCCCCGGCTTTGATGTTGTGAATTCAACTATCCTGCAAGGTTCATCGTCAATCACTATGTAACTTCCTTCCCTTAATTCCCTTACCTCAACATCCTTCCATGACATCCCAGACACCTTTTTTCTTTTATTATCCAGAATAATTTATGCGCCTTAATGAATTTTTCTTAATGGATTTTTTAAAATACTGGAAAAGATTATTACCAGGAAAAATATTTTTTAAATTATGATAAAAAGAAAGAGTGAAATGACAAAGATGTCCATACTTATAGAGATAATGCATGGTAAAAAGAAAATAAAGGACATTGCAAGGTCAGTAAACATAACAATACAGGGTGTTTCAGAGTATGTGAAACTCCTGAAGAAGGAGGGGTACATCGATAGGAATATGAACATTACACAGAGCGGTACAGAGTTTGTTTACAAAAAAATAGAGGAGTTGAGGAACTTCGTAACAAGTGTAATGAGTGATATGAAGATAATATCAAGTACGGAGGCAATTGCGGGTGAACCAATAAAAAAGGGTGAGAGGGTAGGTATATTCATGGAAAATGGTTATATTTATGCTTACAAAAAACAGTCAAAATCAAGCGGTGTTGCAAGCTATGATGCATATCCAGGTGAGGATTTAAACATTGAAAACCTGGAGGGAATAATAGATTTAACCATGGGAAGGATCACACTTGTGAGATTACCTTCCTCAAGGGAAGGTGGTTCAAGGTTGATAAATGAAAATGATATAAAGCCATTGATAGATGCAAACATAAAAAAGGGGGCCATAGGTCCGGTGGCGCTTGTTACCCTAAAGAAGTTTGGAATATCCATAGATTTTGAATACGGTGTGATAAGGGCTGCCCAGGAGGCTGCACACAGGGGATTTTCATCCACCATTTTTGTTTCATCCGATCTTTTTAAATATGCTGTGGAGGAGCTTGAGAGGGAATCCCCAGGTCTTTCAAAGGTAACGTACAGGATAGTGGATCTCAGTAATGTTCATAGAATAAATTAAGTTGGGGCACACTCACACCCTTTCCATTTTCCACGTGTCCCACAACCTTTGCGCCTATACCATTTTTAATGGATATTCCTATGACATCCTTAGAGTAATCCTCAGGAACAATGAGCGCCATACCCATGCCCATGTTGAATGTCTGATACATCTCCCTTAAATCTATATCCCCTACCTCCATTATGAAATTGAATATCCTGTGAGGTTTTATTGGATCTGTTATAACAAATAGATTCCTGGAGAGCCTCGTCAGGTTTCTTAGGCCACCACCGGTTATATGGGCAATTCCATGAACATCAGTATTCCTTATGGATTCCAGCACGGTAGAAACATAGATCCTGGTTGGTTTCAGGAGAAGGTTGTATAGCTTTGTACCTCCAATCTTTTCACTGTAATCTATATTTTTTTCCTTAAGCAACTTTCTAACAAGGGTGAATCCATTGGAATGTAACCCTGAGCTTTCAAGTCCGACTATTACATCACCCTTCCTTATCTTCCTTCCTGTAATCTCCTTGCCAATCTCCACATAACCTATGGATGTACCGGAAAGGTCAGTTCCATTTACCATGTCTGGCATTACCGCTGTCTCACCGCCAACTATGGTAACACCCGCATCCATGGCACCTTGATTGAGCGATTTTCCTATCTCCCTCGCCTTTTTTGTATTATAATCCCTTATTATAAGATAATCAACGAATGCAAAGGGTTCTGCTCCAACGCAAACGGTATCATTTACATTCATTGCAATGGCATCAATGCCTACGGTATCCCATTTGCCAACATCATCTGCAATAAGCATCTTTGTCCCAACACCATCAGTGTTTATTGCGATGTAATAATCACCAAATTTTATCAGTGATGAATAATGGCCTATGGGCGTAGCCATCCTAAAACCCTTTTTCTTATATTTTATCTCCCTCAGGAGTATGTCAAGAAATATGCCCTTTTTATCAATATCAACACCTGCCTCTGCATATGTTTTCATAAAATCACCATCATACCAGTGGACCGGCGGGGATTTGAACCCCGGGCCTCCTCCATGCCAAGGAGGCGATCTACCAACTGATCTACCGGCCCCCCTTTCAATAGAATGCCAATGGTTTTAAATATTTTTCTGATGAAATGGATATGCTGATTAAAGACCATGGATAATTCACACAAACTACCTGAAATTGTATCCTCTTTCTGAAAGAGGAACTAATTACCAAGGTTCATTAAGTTCAAAACTGCATTATTTCAATTGATACCCTTTTTCAACATCATTCAATTTATGAATATTTTGCAAATTAGTATCTACCCGGGCCTAAGGAAATCGAATCTGCCCAGGGAACAGGCAGGGCAGTCCTCCTGTCTCTTTAGTGGTATCTTCTCTATCCTAATTTCCCATCCATCATAGTAATAGATGGCACTATCCAGATCCTCACCAAATAGAATTCTGAATGCAAGAGAAACGGCCATCGATGCAATGGCTGAAGGTATTGAATTCAATATACCCCTTGTGGATGTGGTCTCATATTTAACGGGCAAATCCCTCATAAGGCATCTCAGGCATGCGGTCTTTCCAGGTATTATGGGCATAACGTTTCCATATGTAGCAAGAACTCCAGCATAGATCCATGGTTTTTTGTGCTTCACACAGGCATCGTTTATTACGAACCTTGTCTCAAAATTATCCGTTCCATCCATGACTATATCAACCTTTTGCACATACTCTTCCAGGATTGATGGTGTTAGTTTACCATCTATCGGTATTACCCTTGTTTCAGAGTTCATTCTTGAAAGTTTTTCAGCTGCAACATCCACCTTTTTTCTGCCAAGATCAAGCTCATCGTAGAGAAGCTGTCTATGCAAATTTGATAATGTAACAGAATCATAGTCGTTTATGTAAACCTTTCCCAGACCTCCCCTTACCAGGAGCTGTGATATCAGTCCCCCTGTACCACCTAAACCTATGACAAGCGCACTCTTTTTACTTAGAAGTTCCTGTCTTTCCTTACCAAACTTTTCAAGTATAATCTGCCTTGAATATCTATCCATAATTTACCATGGGGATCTTAATGAAAAAATTTTTCTTGATATACAGAATTGTTAAGGTGTGGATAGGGATCTATGCATAAGATGCAGGGGAATAAAGCATCTATGCGGGCTTGAGAGGTGCCCATACGTGGATTATTCTTATCTTAGAGGAGAGTATTCCTCTGGATATAGTGGCATATCCCCTCCGGACGTATTCATAGGTCATCATGGTTACCCTAGGGTTTTAGTTTCAGCACTATCATCCGTTTCTGAAATACCATCGAAACTATTCCCACTTGATCTAGACAGTATACTTAGATTGAGGGGATCACTCTACAGGGTAGGTGAGGAACTCAGGGTGGATAGGGGATCAAGATTGATTGAAAGGATACAGGAGATATCCCTCTCATATTTCAGAGTAAGTATTGATGCTGAGCTCTATAGGGTAGAGGGTGAGTTCTCAATCGACCAAATACACACACCCCTTGGTCCGAGGTTGTATGCCAGAAGGATAGACCTGACTGAGAATCCCAGGGTACCTCCTACGGTAGAAAGGGTTTTTGGTGATAGTGATCTGAGGGCCTATGATGCCATATATTACCTTTACAGGAATGAGCTGCCTGATGAATATCTTAGGAGACTGTTGAGTGCAGGGACACTTGGCCTGAGGGTTGAAAGGAAACTGGTGCCCACCAGATGGGCAATAACGGCAGTTGATGATATCCTGGGGAAGAATCTAATTGAGGAGGTGAGATGGAATGATGATCTTGAATCACCCATATACGCCCATGGTAGCTATATGTGGAATGATTTTTACATACTCATCATGCCAGGACCCTGGGGTTTTGAGATGTTTGAGAACTGGTATGGCCGGGGCATGTTTAATGAAGGAATGATTCTGCAGGGGGATTATGAAACACATTTCGGTAGGAAATCTTATGCATCAAATGTTACAGGTGCATATTATGCAGCAAGGCTTGCCGTATTGGAATACCTCAAGAGAATAGGTAGGAGGGGCAGCGCAATTGTATACAGGGTGGTGGGCAGTGAATACAGGATACCCCTGGGCGTATGGGTGATAAGGGAAACAGTGAGAGAGGCCCTTAGGAATTCCCAAATACTTTATGGTAAGAATATTAAGGAATTTGAGATTATACCTGAGGAAGCAAGGATTGCGTTTGAAAAATCAAGGACAATCAGAATGTTCAAGGAGCAGAAGAGGCTGGATTCATATGGATGAAAGGAGAAAGGTACTTGATTACCTATGGAAGAAGGGCATTGTTGCAACCCCAGATGAGGTAGATGAAATAATGAGGAATGGGGGCATTAATTTTCTTATTGAAGGTATGAATAGAAGAGAGGAGGTAAAAAGATTCGAAATAATAAAGAGCAGGGAATATTTTGAGGGAACAACAGGAAAGAGTGAGAGTTTCAGGAGGCTCTTCCAGGATAGATTTGTGAAGATAAAGAAGATCTTACAATCCAGGGTGTCTGTATCCTCCCCAGTTGATATAGAGTTTGCAAAGATGCATGAAGGTGAGACAACAGTAGTTGCAATGGTGAGGGATGTGAGGACATCCAGGTATGGATATGTTCTTGAAATTGAGGATCTCACAGGTTCTGTGATAGCATATGCTGACCAGGCCATAGGGGAAACATTATTGCCGGACGACATAATTGGTGTGAGGGGTAATTTCAAGAACGGTAAACTATACGTTAAGGAGGTAACATATCCTGGTGTTGATAATGCGCAGAAAAAGGAAAAAATAATAGAAAGTGAGAGTGCAATTGCATTCATCTCAGATACCCATGTTGGAAGCAGGATGTTCCTCCAGGAACATTTTATGAGATTCCTTGAATGGTTGAAGAATAGTGAAAGTGGGAGGAAGGTGAGATATCTCATCATAAATGGTGACCTGGTGGATGGCATAGGTATATACCCCGGGCAGGAGAAGGATCTTGAAATGGACGATATATATGAACAGTACTCAAAGCTTGCGGATCTTCTGAATCTATTGAACAATGAAATAAACATATTCCTCATACCTGGTAACCATGACCTGGTGAGGATTGCTGAGCCACAGCCAGTCCTACCAAGGGAGATTAGATCCATGTTCAATGATAATGTTAGATTCCTCTCAAATCCATCATACATATCCATAGAGGGTATGAAGATACTCCTTTACCATGGCATGAGTTTGAACGACCTGATGGACCTCATCAGGGGCATGAAGTATGATAACGTGCTAAAGATGATGGAGGAGTTATTAAAAAGGAGACATCTGGCCCCATTCTATGGCAGGAATGTTCCAATAGCTCCAACACCTGAGGATTTTATGGTCATAGAGGAGGTGCCGGATATATTTGTGACAGGTCACATACACGTTCATAGGACTGGCATTTATCACGGTGTGCTCTTGCTCAATGCATCAACCTGGCAGAAGCAGACAGACTACCAGAGGATGCATAATTTTGTTCCTGACCCATGCAAGGTAACCATTAAATTCCTCAATAAGCCCGGTTTTTCAGTCCTGGACTTTAAATAGTAACAGTGAACTCCATAAGATCCCTTGCCACAGTTGAATCCTTGAATATCCTCCTTGCCTCATCCTCAAGGGTCCTTATATCATTTATCCTGTACCTGGGGCTTATGTGTGTAAGGAAAAGATACTTTACATTTGCATTCTTTGCTATCATGGCTGCCTGTCTTGCCGATGAATGTCCATATTCATTTGCCTTCTCCTCCAGGGATGAATCAACTGTGGAATCGTGTATAAGAACATGCGCATCCCTGGCGAGCTCAACAATGCAGTCACAGGGTGATGTATCACCCGTGTAAACTATCTTCCTCCCCACCCTAATTCCATCGGATATGTCATCGAGGGTGATCCTCCTACCACCCTTCTCAATGCTTCCGTTCCTCACTATCCTATCCACGTCCTTACTGTTCAGGGAATATTTTTCCATAAGCTCCTGGGATATCCTTTTCCTGTCCTTTTCCTTGAAACAGTAGGCAAGGTTTGTAACCGGGTGTGATGTCTTTGTGGTCTTAATTATGTAATCCCCAAAATCAATCTCATCACTGTCCCTTAGCTCCCTTATTGTGATATTGAATGAAAGTGAATAATAACCAAGCTGAAGGAAGTTTGAAACCTGCTTTATCGTATCCGCTGGACCGTAGATCTCAAGGGGCTCGGTCCTTCCATTAAGGACCATGGTCTGGATAAGACCTGCAAGACCTAGGAAATGATCTCCATGGAAATGTGTTATGAATATCTTTGAAATCTTCATAAAGCTGACAGTGGTCTGCATAATCTGCCTCTGAGTTCCCTCACCTATGTCAAAAAGGAGCACATCCCTGTCCACCTGTATGCCCAGGGAGGGAAGACCCCTTTCAACACTTGGCCAGGATCCGCTTGTACCAAAAAATACAATCTTTATGGTTGAAATCATTGGCCATGCACTCTTGTGCCCCTGAAATGCTTCCCCTCTATTGCACTTATAAAATTATCAATGTCCCTGCCATTTATTACCCTTATCTCTATCCTGCTCCTCTCCGCAATCTTTATGGATAGAAAATCGAGGACCTGGTTGGGCCCAGCCCCAGATGAATTCAGGTAGAATAGTGAGAGAAGATCCCCATATGATATATCATCTATGAGCCTTGCACCAGGATTTAACTTAGGATCCCTATCATAAATTCCATCAACTGTTGTGGCGTTTATAACGCTCTTAACTCCAAGCAACTCTGCTACCAGCATGGATACAGCATCAGTTGTATGCCCTGGCTCCGTACCCCCCATTACAACATTCCCTGAAAAAATATCCCTCATATCTGTGGAAAACCTTGCATTCTTTATATAAGATTTAACCAGCATTGCATTCATCCTTGTTGCCATTATGCCTATCATATCCAGGAAGTATTCACTTTCACCCCTCTTTCTTGCCATCTCAATGTAGTCCCTTGCAAGCCTTCCACCACCCACAACAATAATGAATCTGTACCTTTCCTTGAGGGAGTTTACCATTTCAGAGAATCTATGGAGGAAAGAGTCATCTATACCCCCAGGGTTTACAAGTGAACCTCCAAGTGAAATTACAACATCTTCCATATTTAAATAGGTGAAGTGTTTTATACATTAAAAAAATTTCGGATGTGTATAGAAAATGGATAAAAAGAATGTTTACGATTTCAAAAGGGCTCTTGAGGAGCTCTCAAAATACGAAGGAAGGGGTACGGAGCTCATATCACTCTATGTACCCCCCAAGAGGCCAATATCAGATGTGATAGCATACCTTAGGGATGAGTATTCAACATCATCAAACATAAAAAGTAAGGGTACAAGGAAGAACGTAATGAGTGCCATAGAATCCATGATTAGCAGGCTCAAGGTATACAAGATGCCTCCTGAGAATGGACTTGCGGTCTTCATTGGCCATGTGCCAACAAGGGGTGATCAGACGGAGATGGTAACATACATCCTTGAACCTCCTGAGCCCGTTCAATCACTCATCTACAGGTGCGATTCAAAGTTCTACCTGGATCCACTCTATTCAATGCTCGGTGAAAAGGATGTCTATGGTCTCATAGTAATAGACAGGAGCGAGGCGACAATAGGTTTCTTGAGGGGTGTCAGGATTGAGGTGGTGAAGAATATACAATCACAGGTACCAAGTAAGCATCATCAGGGGGGCCAGTCATCAAGGAGGTTTGAGAGGCTAATTGAGCTTGCTGCCCATGAGTTCTTTGTAAAGGTGGGTGAGGTGGCCAATGAGGCATTCCTCAATGAGAAGAACCTGAAGGGTATACTCATTGGCGGCCCAGGTTCAACAAAGGAGGTATTTGCTGAGAAGGATTATCTCCACCATGAACTGAAGAAAAAGATAATAGATCTCTTCGATACAGGATATACTGATGAATACGGGCTCAGGGAGCTTGTGGAGAAGGCATCACAGACGCTTGAGGACCTGGAGATTGCCCAGGAGAAGAAGATAATAAACAGGTTCCTTTCAGAGGTAAGGAAGAATGAGGGATCTCTTGCAGTTTATGGAGAAAATAATGTAATAGAGGCGCTAAAGAATTCACAGGTGGATACGCTCATAATATCGGAGGCCCTGAGAAAGTACAAGGTGGTATGGGAATGCCCAAGCTGCAAGGCGAGGAAGGAGGAGGTAATAACAGGTAACATACCGGACAGGGTATGTGAAAAATGTAATGTATCCATGAACATAGTGGAAAAGGTGGATATAATTGATGAGTATTATAAACTGGCCGAACAGTCAAATGCAAAGGTTTTCCTTGTTTCGGATGAGAGTGAGGAGGGAAAACTCTTCCTCAAGGGATTTGGAGGAATAGGCGCTATACTAAGATATAGAAAAAAGGAATGAAAATTTTTATTTTAGCTCAAGGACAACAACATCCTTGACGGACTTCATGCCCTTGAAGGGGAGTATCAGCCTCCCCTGGGCATCGGCTTCAAAGTTTACATTAGGTAAGTCCTCTGAAGGTATTACAAGAAGATGTTGAACATTACCTGTATCTGTATCTATTACCAGATTATCTATGGTTCCAAGGATCATTCCATCGCTCGTCATCACCGTTTTACCTCTCAATTCAGTAATGAACTTCTTCATCAATCCACCCCCAGATCACCTGAAGTACTGGAGATCCTCCTTTCTTGTAGGCGCTCTGGATATCATGCTACCAATTGCATTGTAGTATTTTATACTTTCTTCAGTCATTGATGGAGGAATCTTTTCTAGAGCCTTTTCAAAGTGCTTCATGGATACCTTTTCTGCATTCTCCCTTATTGCAAACATACCTGCTTCCCTGCACACATTCTCTATGTCTGCGCCCACGTAATTCTCCATCCTTTCCGCAAGCTTGTTCAGGTCAACATCGCTATCAAGCGGCATGTTCCTTGTATGTACCTTCAGTATCTTCAGTCTTGCTTCCTTGTCAGGTACTGGTATGTATATCATCCTGTCAAACCTTCCAGGCCTGAGCAGTGCGGGATCTATTATGTCTGGTCTGTTGGTGGATGCGATGACAACAACACCCTCCATGTTTTCAATTCCATCCATGGATGTTAGTAGCTGGTTGACTATTCTCTCCGTTACACCTGAATCGGCATATGAGCCCCTTCTTGGTGCAATTGCATCAATCTCATCCAGGAATACAACTGCTGGGGAGCTCTGTTTTGCCTTCTTGAATATCTCCCTTATTGCCTTCTCAGATTCGCCTACCCACTTGCTCAGGACCTCAGGTCCCTTTATACTGATGAAATTCATTTCACTCTCAGTTGCCACGGCCTTGGCGAGAAGGGTCTTACCTGTTCCTGGTGGTCCGTAGAGTAGTATACCCCTTGGTGGCCTTATGCCCATCTTCTTGAATCTCTCAGGATGTTTAACTGGGAGTTCAACAGCCTCTATGAGCTCCTGTTTTACATTCTCAAGGCCGCCTATATCGTCCCATCTAACATTTGGAACCTCTATAAGTACACCCCTAAGTATGCTTGGCTCAATCTCCTTCAGTGCCTCCTTGAAATCCTCCTTCTTTACAACCATCTTCTGCAGCATCTCAACAGGTATGGGTTTGTCCAGGTCTATCTCAGGCAGATATCTTCTAAGAGCATGCATAGCGGCCTCCCTTGCAAGCGCTGCAAGGTCCGCACCTACAAATCCATGGGTCATTGAGGCGAGTTCATCAAGGAATTTGTATTTTTCCTCATCGTTCATCTCAAGTGGCATGAGCCTTGTATGTATCTGGAGTATCTCTAACCTTCCCTGTTTATCAGGTATGCCTATCTCTATCTCCCTATCAAACCTTCCTGGTCTCCTGAGTGCAGGATCTATTGAATCAACAAGGTTAGTGGCACCTATCACTATCACCTGACCCCTTTCCTTGAGGCCGTCCATGAGAGTCAGAAGCTGAGCCACTACCCTCCTCTCAACCTCACCCTGCACCTCTGCCCTCTTTGGCGCTATGGAATCAAGCTCATCTATGAATATGATTGAAGGTGCATTCTTTTCAGCCTCATCAAACTTATCCCTGAGGAACTTCTCACTCTCACCATAGTACTTGCTCATTATCTCCGGTCCATTGATGAGATAAAAGTTTGCACCTGATTCATTTGCAACCGCCTTGGCTATAAGTGTCTTTCCTGTACCTGGAGGTCCATAGAGTAGAACACCCTTGGGTGGCTTTATACCTAGTCTCTCAAAAAGCTCAGGATGTTTAAGGGGGAGTTCAATCATCTCCCTTACCTTCTGAAGTTCCTCCTTCAATCCTCCTATGTCCTCGTAAGTTACCCTGCCTGTCTCAGACACATATTCCTCAACAGGTTCCTCTTTAACAACAATGTCCGTATTCTCCTTTATCACAAGTACACCCTTGGGCTGGGCCCTTACCACCTTGAATTTCAGACCTGTTCTTCCAATCAGTGTGAGCCCAGGTATTATGAGTATATCGCCCTCCATCACAGGTCTGTTAAGGAGCGCCCTCCTTACAAATTCCTCTATGCCTTCACCCAGCCTCAGTCTCTGATCCCTCTCAATAAGTGGAGCAAAGGTAACCGATCTTGCGGGCTGTGTATTTGCCTTTGCTACAATGACCTTGTCACCCAGTGTTACTCCCGCATTCCTTCTGATGTCACCGTCAATCCTTATTATGCCCTTTCCCTCGTCCTCCACTGGAACCCTGTAAACCTTTGCCGCTGTTGTCTTCTTGCTCACTACACCTGTAATGGTTATGATCTCTCCTACCTCTATGCCCAGCTCCTCCCTTGACTGTGAGTCTATCCTAGCCCTTCCAAGACCCACATCCATCTGTGGAGCCTCATGTACCCTAAGTATGATCTCCTTCTTTTCCATACTAATCACCTTTTAGTTATCAACATATGGTTAATAATTACTAGTATTTAAATATTTCCAATATCCCTCAGCCTTTTCACCATCTTTATTGCACTGTGTACGGCCTCTCTTGCCTTCTCTATCCTTTCCTGCGCCTGCAACCTTGTTTCACCATGACCGCTGATGCCCAGTGCCACAGGTTTTCCATACTCCACCTGGAGATCCTCTATTTTCCTGGCTGCATTCTGCATGATTACCTCATCATGTTCAGTCTCTCCCTCTATAACGGCACCTAGTGTAACCACAGCATCAATATCCTTTTCCTCCAGCAGTTTCCTCACACCGAGCGGTATCTCAAATGTCCCGGGTACAAGCAATACCCTGGATACCTCTGCACCAAGAAATTCTGCCTCCATCTTTGCCCTTTCAAGCATCATCATGGTTATGTCGAAGTTGTACTCGGAAGCCACTATACCAAGCCTTATCTTATCCATATTATCATCACCTCTCTTTACCATCATAATTCACCCCTAACAGGTCCTACATCCTCAAACCCCTGCCTCAGACCTTTACCAGCCCTTTTCTGTAGATATTCCTGGTTGAAAAGGAGGTAGTATGCATTCTCAGCGTGTTCCCTTGCCCTCCTGTCAGAGAGCCAGGCAAGTTCCTTTTCATCCTTAGCCTCATCCTCGTGAACAAATACCACAAGCACATGCTTTCCCTCCATGAGCTGTACCTGTATTAGACCGAGGGCTGCCTCATGCGCAGACATCTTATCTATCTCCTTAGGTCCTGGCATGCCCAGGGCAATCACAATGTCACAGTTATATCTATCAAAGAGTATCTTACTAGCAACAGGAAGGTCCTTTATGCCTGGTACGGTATACCTCACTATCCTGAAGCCTGTACCCATGCTCTTCAGCTGTTCTATTGCAGATTTTCCCATGTCATATCTGGCGAATGTGGTGTCGGCGATTCCTATTATCTTCATTTTTTCGCCACCTCCTTCTCCTGCTGTTCAATCTCCTTCTGGAATGCGTATGCTGCTATTATCTTTCCAATTATCTTTCTCGTTCCATTTAAATCGCTGCCTGAAAACTTTGGCATCCTCACTACCCTTACATTCAAACCCCTCTTTCTGCATTCCTGGATTATGTAGTTCTCGTCAAAAACCTGATCGTAACCAAGTACTATAATATCTGGCCTTATCTCTTCAACAGTTTTAAAGATATCATCCTCATGTCCTAAGACCGCCCTGTCCACAGGCTTGAGTGAGGATACCATTCTTAACCTTATCTCCTCATTCATTATTGGCTGATGCTTCAATTTTCTTGCAGTGGAATCCCTAGCCACAACAACCACAAGCTCATCCCCTAGCTTCTTTGCCTCTTCCAGGAAGAATATATGGCCGGGATGTAGTATATCGAAAACACCAGATGCCATTACTCTGACCAATTTTCCCACCATTCCACTATCTGATTACCCTCTATGAATGGATAATTGTGTTCCATCGCATAATCTTTTGCCTTCTTATAAGGAAGGGAATAGCCATCATCACCCAGCATCTCCACGATGGTGGCCGATGGAATGAGTCCTGCCATAAGCATGAGGGTAGTGGAGAGCTCCGTATGGCCCCTTCTGCCCTTAAGGAGATCCCTTGAGGCTATGAGAAGATGAACATGACCGGGGGACCTGAAATTTTTTCCAAACTCCAATCTTATTGAATATTCGTCCGCATTGGATGCCTTTCCAATCAGCTTTGAGAATTCACTTATGGTCAATGCCCTGTCCCTGTCAGGTATACCTGTGAATGTTTTTCTATGGTTTATTGTTATTGAAAATGCTGACTTTTCATCGTATGGTATATCGTTTGGATAAAGATACCTGAATATATCCAAACCTGTCATCCTGAATATATCAACAAGATATTTCAATCCCAATTTCTCTGCAATATCATAGGTGAGTGTTGTGCATATTAGTCCACCACCATCCTTCCTCATCCTACCAATATGTTCGTAGGTGATGAACTGTGATGGAACAACTATATCTGTTTCACCCTCCCTGTTTTCACCGTCAAATATTAAAACAGGTGAACCTGATCTAATCCTATTCAATACATCTTCCATAAAACACCATAATTTCAGGAAATTAATTAAATTTTAGTATTAACTCAAAAATTAGTTAATATCCACCCACAAGCGTTGGACCCTTTTTATCTATAACCCTATACTTAAATCCATGTTCCTTTATATATTCATACTCATGACCGGCATCTGAGGCATATATGGCAAGGAATACAAGCTTCTCATCTCCTGTGTTTATTGATCTGTGTGCATAGTCAGGATCCACATTTATTAGGGATCCCCTGAACATATTGAAAGTTTTTGTATCCCCTGACCTGTTCTGTAGTAAAAGTATACCCTTACCCTGAAAGACTATGTATATCTCTGCGGCAGATTTTGAATGAAAATGACCTTTCGTGAAGTAATACTCATTACCCACCTTTCCTGGCTCAAGTACTGTAACAGCATAGGAGAGTGAACCTGGTTGATCATATTTCATCTCATAGACAGTATATATTAAAGGATCGTCTGTTTTCAATATATTTTCAGCAGATTCTCTATCCTGGAAATATTCCTTAAGATCACTCAGGTGCCTTTTTTGCACAGAATTGTATTCCTTTATTTCACCCCTGGAAAGATCAATTATGTTGAGATCAGAAATGCCCATAAAATAATAATAATACCATGAGATATAAAATTTTTGAGAAAGGTATCAATGCCATAAAAAGGCTAAAAAATCCATATAGATGTTGTTTGATATCCTCGCAATTTATGCTAGATATTCTATTTTATTATTGCTTAATTGTGAAATGGATCTCATCTGCTTGAGGTAATCCATTGAATAAGTGTAAATATCGTGATTTAAATGTTATTTATATAAATGGGCAATTATTTTTACACATTACAATAATTTTTTAAAATTTGAAAAAGAATATATGCCAGCAAAAATTATATTTGGGCATGGTCCTCAAGCTCTCTCAGAAAATTGATATTACCGATGATCTCGTTTATAGGATTTTAGATCATTTTAGAAGATTCAAGACAGATTATGCAAAGTCTGTTGGAAGAGATATTGAGTTGAACAAAAGGGTAGTTTGTGAAATATTAAAAAAGCTCTATAATGAGGGATACCTTGAAAAAAGGCAATC
>PNIT01000138.1 GCA_002878135.1 Candidatus Aciduliprofundum sp. | reverse complement strand
GAGACAGTGTGAGTCAAGTGTGTGATGAAAACCATGGAAAAGATGCGAGCCAATTAAGAAATGAAAACCATCGAAAGACTGCGAGCCAGTCCCATGTTGAAAACCAATGGGACGATGCGAGCCATAATGATATTGAAAACCAAATTCTGAATGCGAGCCAATTGAGGAATGGAAACCATTAAGAAGTTGCGAATTATTATGATTCAGAATATAAAAAAGGGTGATTAAAAAATGGAAATAAATAGAGCCGTAACAATAGTGTTCTCATTATTTTTGGAAATATTGGATGAGTCAGAACCAGAGGACAAAGAATACGAAGCAATCCGAGAATGGGCTAAATCTACTGAAAACGTTCTGAATATTATTTATCCTCCAAATATTTTTAATGGATCCTCTGGCGATGAAGTAAGTATGGCTATTGCATTAATAAGGAAGGTGATTGAAAAATGAATATTGAATTTAACAGAATATATAATATGAATTGTCTAGAGGGTATGAAATACATACCAGATAATTCCATTGATCTATTACTAACTGACCCACCTTATATGATTTCTCAAAAAAATAAAAGAATAAACAGAAAGAATATGAGAACTGAGGCATACAGAAGGGAAATGGATATAAATCTAGACTTCGGTGAATGGGATCATTTTGAGTCTGAACAGGAATATGAGGAATTTACTAAGAAATGGATGACATTAACATACAATAAATTGAAAAATGGTGGATGGTTCATGGTATTTTTTGATAAAAACAAGATATGCCTGCTGGAGAAAATAGCAAAAGAACTCGGAATAACATCTAAGACTATATTTGTCTGGGCAAAGACTAACCCCACTCCACATTTTAGAAGAATGAATTTTGTATCGGCAACTGAGTTCATATGGATGGGGGTTAAGGGAAATACACACATGAAGAATTATCAGAGGCAAACAGAGATGTATAATTATATGTTATACCCAAATAAATCCACATATGGAGAGACAGGACATCCTACAGAAAAACCCATTGAAATATTGAAGAGGATCATAAAGCCTACGACCGTCGAGAACGATGTTGTCCTCGATCCATTTATGGGTTCGGGTTCAACTGCAATAGCAAGTATACAGTTAAATCGCAGATTTATAGGGTTTGAGATAAACAAAGAATATTATAATATGGCAATGCAAAGGGTGAGTAAAGCAATATCACAAACAAAATTACTTTATGAGGTGATTGAAAAATGAATTATACTGTTGTTTTTGAAACGAAGTACGGGGTAAAGATGTATATGGAGATTGACATAAGCGAGGAGAACGTGCCACTTGCGAACGTGCTCTTCAGAGGAATGAAGGTTCAGAACATAAAATTCAAGAGTGATGACAAAGAATATTCATTGGTGCTCATACCAACGGTGGCGATGGAAGAGGCGGGAATAGAGCATGGAGAGCACATTATGCAGATAGATAAGAAAAGAAAGAGGATAATTTTGAAAGGAGGTGATAAGAATGGTAAAGGTGATTGATCTGATAGGTACAACCCATAACTTTAATATTCTTGGTGGAGTGCGCAGTTATGATGATTTTATTTGGCTGATCTATACATATCACCCGAAGGTAATATTCAAAGTGCACGACACCGAGAGCGAAAGGGAATACGATAAATATGTGGATGTGGATTGGTTTACATATTACATGGATCTCGGCAATGGCACATTCATTGCCTATTCAGCCAAAGACCATGATATAAGTGATAAGCTTGAGAAGATACTATGACAACCCTAGATGAGTTCGGGCGGAAGAGACTGAGAGCAGCCATAAGAACATATCTATGGCGCAATCTGGTAAACCACAATGACCTGCACAGTCTGGAGCGCAGGTGCTCGCTCTGTAACGAGGTTCTTAG
>PNIT01000066.1 GCA_002878135.1 Candidatus Aciduliprofundum sp. | reverse complement strand
ATCAAAATTATCTCAGGATATTGTCAATCTTCCAAGCTGATCCATCACATAGCTCCTTATCTCATCAGCATCTGGGATCCTCTGGACTATCTTTCCATTTTCTATTACCTTTTCCATGGCATCATCCATGGGGGTACCGCATCTCTTGCATGTGGGTATACCAGCTCCATGGGGTACCACGGCAAAGTTACCGCATCTGCTGCATCTGTAAACATCCTTTCTTCCTGAGAATTTCCCCTTCTTTGCAACTGGCCTCCCATCAATCTCCACAATATCCATCGCATAATCCACTGTGGATGCACTTGATATGGTGGTTCCAACACCAAATCCATCCGCACCCGCTTCAATGAGCTCCTGAAGATCCTCCTCTTTTATGCCTCCAGATACTATGATCTCCACATTTTTTATGCCCCTCACCATGAGCTCCCATTTCACCTCCCTTATTATATGAGCAAAATTTCCCCTCCTCGAGGATGGAGTATCCAGCCTTACACCGCTCAGATTTTTAACAATCTCTGCAGCCCTTATTGAAGAAAATTTCTCATCACCGAATGTATCCACAAGCGCTATCCTTGGAACGGATGGATCAAGATCCTCATCAAACTTCCTCCAGGCATTCTCCTCACCAAGAACAAGTATAAGAGCATGGGGCATTGTACCCCTGGGTGTTTTACCCAGCATCTCAGCACCTATTACGCTCGAAACGGAGTCGCATCCACCTATGTATGAATACCTGTCAATCATTGGTGCTATGGAGGGATGCATCCTCCTAACGCCGAAGGAAAGTAGTTTTTTATCCCCTATTATCCTCTTGAACCTCGCGGATTTTGTGGCTATGCCCGAGGCCTGGCATATCAGACCAAGCACTGGTGTCTCGTATATTGCAAAATCCTGGTAATCCCCCTCAATTGTTAGAACAGGGACAGGTATGCCATTCTGGTCAAATGGGGTGAATATAGTCCCCTCCTTCAAGGATCTCATGGTTATACTTTTACCCTCCAGGAGGTGTATTACCTCCTCAAGTCCGGCAAAAACTATCCAGGGATACCTGTGATCCTGGGTTGTTACCTCCATGAGTACATTCCTGTGTATGTTCTCCTTTTTAAGTATCTCGAGTGTCCTGATAAAATACACATCAGTTGTTTTACCCGAAAGTATATCTTCTTCACCTGCTATATAAAACCTCATCCTATTTCACCAGCCCTTTCCAGACCTATTATTTTAGTACCATAAATTGTTTTCATGTATTTTAATCCAAACTCCTTGTTACTCTCCTTCATGGATTCTGTGCATTCCTCCACAACATATGTTTCATAACCCAGGAAGAATGCGTGGCATACTGTATGTAGAACACAGATGTCCGTGCTCACACCTGCAACTATTACCTTATCAACATTTTTCTCAGATAGTATCCTCTCAAGATCAGTTTTGAAGAAGGCATCGTATGAATTCTTCTCTATCACAATGTCCTCTGGCCTTAGCTGTATGCCTGGAACGATCTCGGAGGAGAAGGATCCCTTCATGGCATGGGGACCCCACACCTTGAGCTCTGGATCACCCTCTGAATGTGAATCCCTTGCGAATACTATTAACCAGCCCTTCTCCCTTCCAATGGATATTAATCTATTTAGATTATCCACCATTGAAACTGCCCTCTTTGAACCAAATTTTCCATCAACAAACTCATGTATCATATCAACAATTATAAGGGCAATCATATATTTTATATAATAAAAACAATAATTTAAATCTTTTCAAAAATTGTATACCAAGGATTTCATTATCTCTCCCTTGAATCAATTTTTTTCAATAATGTATTAAAAAGATGAGAAATAGATTACGTTAATTACAATTTAATCCAAATGCAAAAAAATTTAATACGTTCATTCAGTTTTAAAATTT